>JASHTZ010000451.1 GCA_030040295.1 Terriglobia bacterium
GCCGCGTCTACGATGTCGGCGAAGTCGAGGGCCATACCTTCCTTTCCATGGAGTACGTGGACGGCGAGGATCTGGCCTCGCTCCTCCGCCGGATCGGCCGTCTTCCCGGCGACAAAGCATTGGAGATTGGGCGCCAGTTGTGCGCGGGCCTGGCGGCTGCGCATCAGGAGGGAGTGCTGCACCGCGATTTGAAGCCCGCTAACGTCATGCTCGACGGCCGCGGCCGCGCGGTCATGACCGATTTTGGACTGGCCAATCTCACTGACCACATCGAGGGATACGACATCCGAAGCGGCACACCCGCATACATGGCCCCTGAGCAACTGGAAGGCCGTGAAGTAACCGTACGGAGCGATATCTATTCGCTTGGGCTGGTGCTCTACGAGGTGTTCACGGGCAAGCGAGCCTTTGCGGCCGGCGCGCCCCAGGAGTTGCTGAAGCAGCGCGCGCAAACGCCTGTAACGCGGCCATCCACCTGGATCAAAGACCTTGACCCTGCGGTTGAGCGAATCATCATGCGCTGCCTGGAGTCCGATCCGGCGAAACGACCCACGGGAGCGTTGGCGGTGGCGGCGGCTTTGCCCGGCGGCGACCCGCTGGCCGCGGCCCTGGCAGCGGGCGAAACTCCCTCGCCGCAGATGGTGGCCGCCGCCGGCGAATCCCAAGGACTTTCACCGCGCCTCGCTGTAGCCAGCTTTGCGGCCGTGCTGCTCGGGCTGGCAGCGATGTTCTGGATCGGCCTCACCGTGAGCGGCCTGCGGCTCATGCCAGGCATGCAGCCGCCCTACGTTTTGAACTTGAAGGCGCGCGAAATTCTGGACCGCCTCGGTTACTCCACTCCCGCTGTGGATCGCTCTTCGCTCTATTACTACAACACGGACTTCACTGACTACGTACACGAGCACGCCAAGCCGCGGCCGGATTGGCCCAAGGTGCTCAGCGAGCGGCCACAGGTTCTCGTTTACTCCTATCGGGAAAGCCCGGTGTATCTGAGTCCGCACCGCTTCAATGTTCTGTTGTCCCCGGGAGTTGTCACCTTCAATGATCCGCCCCCCATTGAGTCGGGTATGATCAACATGGTTCTCGATGCTCAGGGGCGACTGAGTTATTTGCAGGTCATCCCCCCGGAAGTTGAACCGAACCCTCCACCTTCCCGTCCAGTAGATTGGAACCCGCTCTTTACGGCGGCAGGGCTCGATCCGGCGGAGTTTCACAAGGCGGAGCCCACTTGGCTCTCTCTGGCTGCTTTTGATGAGCGTGCCGCATGGACAGGGAAGTGGCCCGGCACCGATTTCCCCCTTCGTGTCGAGGCTGCCGCCTGGCAGGGCCAGCCCGTATTTTTTCACCTGATTGGTCCGTGGACGGAGCCTGACCGCTCGGCGCGAGAGAGGTCGAGGGCGGGGCAGCATGCCAGTCAGGTTATTGGAGTCATCCTGGCGGCGATGATCATGATTGCCGGCGGTCTGCTGGTGCGACGAAACCTTGCCAAAGGCAAGAGTGATACTCAGGGCGCTCTGCGCCTGGCCTGGGTGGTCTTGTTGATCAACATGGGCTTGTGGGTGTGCGTGGCGCATTTCGTCCCCACTCTCGCGACTTTCGGGCAATTCGTTCTGGCTCTCTCCGGGTCAATATTCATCGCTGTCGCGGTTTGGACGCTTTACATGGCTCTTGAACCCTACGTGCGGCGGCACTGGCCGCACGCCATCATTTCGTGGAGCCGCCTGTTGGCCGGCAATTGGCGTGACCCTCTGGTCGCGCGCGACATTCTGTGGGGAATTCTCCTGGGTGTGATTTGGTCCATCATTGTGGGCATGGGGTTTCTGGCGCTCAAGCACGAGGGCGCTACCCCGCAACTTGCCCGAGCCAACCTTCTGATGGGCAATCGAGAAGTTGTAGGCTCCTGGTTTCTCAATTTGATTGGCGGCATCGAGGGTACATTGGAGTTCTTTTTTATGTTCTTCCTGTTGCGCGTCATTCTGCGGAATCGATGGCTGGCCCTTGCCTGTTTCATCGCCCTTTTCACTTTGCTGGCCTCTCTGCAAAACGACCATCCGCAGATCATCTGGCCATTCTGGCTGGCCCTCTACACGCTCGCCGCAGGCGCATTGGTCCGGTTTGGACTCATTGTTCTCGCCACCGCAATATTCACCGCAAACTTTCTCCTGAACCTGCCTTACTCGCTCGATTTTTCGCGTTGGTACACGCCTCACGTGGTGGCCATCTTGATTGCTTATATCCTCATTGCCGCCTGGGCATTCTACACGTCCCTGGGTGGGCAGAAGCTGTGGAAGGACGAGCTATTCGAGTAACGTGAAAGAAGTTAACCCTTTCTTAGCCTTATGATATATTTCCGTATGATATAGCCAGCTTTAGACGCCGGGCGGCGACACAAATGAAAACCTGCCCAACATGCCAGGCGACTTACCCCGACGCCGTGGGATTCTGCCCGCGCGACGGGTCAGGGCTCATTGCCACAGGAACATGGGCTCCGGGCACCATCGTGCGTGGCCGATACCGCATCCTCGACAAGATCGGCGAGGGCGGCATGGGCGCGGTCTATAAGGCTAAGCACACCGGATTCGACGAATTCCGGGCCATCAAGGTGCTGAATAGGGAGCTCAGCGGCGACGAAAAATTCCTCGAGCGATTCAAGCGCGAGGCCTACGTCACCCGCAAGCTGAATCATCCCAATGCCGTGAAAATGGAAGATATCGACGAAGCCGAAGACGGTTCTCCCTTCATTGTTATGGAATTCATCGAGGGGCGAAACCTGAAGGACGTCATCGAGGAGGAAGGCCCCCTCTCCGCACCGCGCGTCTGCGCCATTGCCCGGCAAGTGGCCGCGGCGCTGGATGCCGCTCACACCCTGGGGATGATTCATCGTGATATCAAGCCGGAAAACATTGTTTTGGTTCAGGGCAGCGAGGGGGAAAAGGCCAAAGTCCTGGATTTCGGCATCGCCAGCGTGCGGGAAGCAGAAAGGGGCGAGGAAGGCAGTCGCAAGGATCTGACTGGTGGTGGATTCGTAGTGGGTACTCCGGCCTATATTTCACCCGAGCAGGCACAGGGAAGGCGCGGTGACGATCTTGACGGGCGGTCCGACCTCTATTCCCTCGGCATCGTCATGTACCAGTCGCTGACGGGTGATCTGCCCTTCAAATCGCAATCCACGATGGAAATGCTGATGGCGCACATCCAGACGCCGCCCAGTCCGATTCGGCTGGTCCGGCCAGACCTTCTGATTCCTGAACCGCTCGCCGTGCTGGTGATGCGTATGTTGCAAAAGGATCGCAACCTACGCCCGGCCTCGGCAGCGGCCCTGATCGAGGAATTAAGCCGTATTGAGAAAACAATACCCATCGCGCGCGCCGGCCCTCGCGGGACGGTGATGGTCCCTCCGCCCGCAGCCGCCCCCATCCCGCCTCCGCCACGCCCTG
>JASHTZ010000003.1 GCA_030040295.1 Terriglobia bacterium
CCATCTGTTTCTGCGCCCCCGCAGTATTCTGGCGAGAGCATTTCAATTCGCGCTTACCTCGCCCGCGAAGCGGAGCGAATTACCCGTGACGCTTTGGCGGATTACAATGACCTCCCCTCGTGGCGCCGGCTCGTTCCACAGAGACGTCGACAATTTATGGAAATGATGGGTTTGGATGAATTGCCGCCCTATGACCAGCGTCCTCCCCTCAACGTAAAGGTCACCGGGGTGGTGAAGCGCCGCGGATATCGCATCGAGAAACTCTATTACGAAAGCCTTCCCAAGCTCTATGTGGCAGGAAATTTATATATACCTAACTCATTGACCTCTCCCGCGCCGGGTATTCTTTATGTAAGCGGCCATACCGCAGATCAAAAGGTCGATTATCAGGCTGAACCGCGCTGCTTCGCGGAGCTAGGGTTCGTCTGCCTTCTGATCGAAACTCTGGAAGGCGTGGAGATGGGGGGCGACCACCACGGTCCATATCGAATTGGCTGCTTTCACTGGTACAGCCGAGGGTACACTCCGGCAGGAGTCGAAATGTTGAACGGCATTCGCGGGCTTGACCTCCTTGTGCAACGCCCGGAAGTTGATGCCAAGAGGCTTGGGGTAACAGGAGTATCAGGAGGCGGTGCTTATAGCTGGTCGATCCCGGCGGGGGATGAGCGAGTGAAAGTATCGTCACCCGTCTGCGGAACTGGGACACTGGCGTCCCATGTCTATGACCGGACCGTTGACAGCCACTGCGATTGCATGTGGTGGACCAACAGCAACCGATGGGACTTGGCAGATGTAGGGGCGCTCATTGCGCCTCGCGCCTTGCTGGTCGCTTCTTCTGATCGCGATGAATTCTTTACCCTCGCCTCCATCCGCGAGGTGTACCGGCAGTTGGATTCCCTCTATACCAGGCTGGGAGCCGCGGAAAACCTGGATCTGGTCGTGGCGCACGGTCCCCATGGCTATCATCCACTTTCCCGGGTCGCCATATTCTCATGGTTTTTGAAACACCTACAGGGGAAGAGTTTTCCGTCGGATAAAATGGAAGACGTCAATCTCTCTCCGAAAAATCAGGAAACGGAAGACACTTTACATGTGTATGTAAGTGGGCAGCCAGCGGGAAATCGGGCGCCAACCATCCAGGATAATTTCATTAAGCTGGCCGATCCCCCACATATAACCGGTGTCGACGGATTAAAGAAGGAACGAGAGGCGGCTATAGCGGGATTGCGTAAGAGGAGTTTTGCGGCTTTCCCCTCTCCGGCGCCGCCCCTTGAAATCAAAGTTGAGCACGAGTTCGAATTCGACAACACGAAGGCGACTCTTTTCCATTTTACTTCGGAAAATGGTTGGAGACTCCGGGGCGCTTTGCGCATGGCAAATTCGATATCAAAGCCAGCTCCAGTTATCGTTGTGCTCCGATCCCCCCGGGATAAGTTTGTCCGGGAAGACAGGCTGGGAGGAGCGGCGGAGGAGTTTCTAGGACCCATTCAATCTGACCGTGCAAAGGTTCTCATCGAATTGCGCGGGACAGGCGATAGCATGTGGGGGGAGGATCTTGAGTGGCATCTCCGCCGTGCTGCCGCGTGGACGGGAAGAACGCTCGCGAGCATGTGGGTCCACGATACCTTGCGCGCCCTCGCATGTGTGCGCCAACTCCCGCAGGTGGATGGCCTCCGGATAGCTCTGGCGGCACGGGGCGAGATGGCGGCCGTGGCCCTCTATGCGGCACTGCTCGATGGGGAGGTGGAGACATTGTACCTGGCAGACCCACCGGCCACGCAGAACGAGGCAAGCAATCCGGACGGGAAGGGAAGTGCCTTGGAAATGCTCGGGTGCCTGCGCGTCACCGACCTGCCGCAGGTGGCGGGATTGCTGTTTCCCGCCGAGTTGGTCTTTCTGGGGGAGTGCCCGCCATCATACGATTGGGCGCAAGAGGTCTATCAGAAGTTGGGAGCGGCGGAGCGATTCCGGCGGGTAGCCCGCTAGTGGCGTGCGTCGCAGATGTTGTTGCCTGTAGCGCCAGCTCTTAGGTCGGCACATGTCAGTCAGCTGACTGACTAAAGCCCGGCGCTACGCTGAGCATGGTACCTTTCGAGGGAAAAATGGTAAGAAGCAAAGTTCTGGAAAAATTGCGTGGCGGTGGTTTCGTCCGGGCCGTATCGATCACTCGCGTCACTGACCCCTGGGCTACGGAGTTGGCAGGTAAACTTGGCTTCGATCTCATCTGGTTGGATTTGGAGCATCGCGCCTTTGGGTACGACATCATCGATTCCATTTCCCTGGCGTGCCGCGCTACGGGAATGGACCTTATGGCGCGGGTACGCAAGGGTGATTACTCCTCTCCCATGCGCGCATTGGAATTCGGCGCCAATGGAATCATGGTGCCGCACTGCCGAAGCGTGGAAGAGGCACGGCAGTGGGTCGAGTGGACAAAATTCCCTCCCCTGGGCCGGCGGGGATTTGACGGAGCAGGAGCTGACGCGGACTTCAGCCTTGCCGACCCGATTAAATATCAGGAGCACGCGAACCGTGAGACATTCCTGGTACTCCAAATCGAAGACCGGGAGGCGGTGGAATGCGTCGAGGATATCGCGCAAGTGGAGGGTGTCGACGTATTGTTTGTGGGTCCTGCCGATCTCACGAACAGCTACGGGGTCTCAATGCAAAAAGAGCACGCGAGCGTGCAAAAGGCCATCGACCGTGTAGCATCCGCGGCGGCGAAGGCTGGCAAGTGGTGGGGGATTCCCACGGCGACACCGGAAGCCGCCCAACAGACATTGGATCGAGGCGCGCGCATGATCACCTGCGGGGGAGATCAAGGTTTCATCGTCAATGGCTTTCGGCAGGCCTCCGAGCGATTTCAGGGGCTGAAGTTGTCTTTGTAGCCCCGGGGGGGAATTGCCTGCATTACGATTCTGATGGGTTGGCAACGATGTAGGTCGCGTGGCGGGGGAGATCGGTCGCATTGAGATGGCTAGTGTCCCGTCCCATTTAATTACAATATGACTGTATCGTGATTTAATCGGGGCATGTTCACGCGCGCCCCTGCTCTTATGATCGATGCCTCTCAAAAACAGCTGTTGGAGTCCTGGGCTCGGGCCGGCACCACGGCGCAGAGAGTGGCCCGGAAGTGTCAGGCAATTTTGCTGGCCAGCCAAGGGCTTTCCAACCCTTCGATTGCGCAACAGACCGGGCTTTCGCGTCCCACCATCCTGGCTACGCGCGTTGCTTTCTCGCACGGGGGCTGCGAGGCCCTCCGCCAAGCCCAGAAACGCCAGCGCTCGCGACGGGTGCTCACCGCGCAGTTGGAACAGCAAATCCTGGAGACCACGCTGAAGACGCGGCCGCCCGACGCTACCCACTGGAGTGTGCGCGAGTTGGCTCGGCAATTGCGCGTTTCGCGCAGGATGGTGCACCGGGTCTGGCAACGCTACGACCTGCAGCCGCATCGGGTGGAGAAGTTCAAGATTTCCAACGATCCCCACTTCGAGGAGAAGGTCCGCGATGGGGTGGGACTCTATCTCCATCCCCCGGATCGAGCTTTGGTTCTGTGCGTCGATGAGAAGAGCCAAATTCAGGCGCTGGATCGCACCGCTCCCATCTTGGCCCTGCGCCCGGGCTTGCCGGAACGCCCAACCCACGATTATAAACGGCACGGGACCACCACCCTGTTTGCGGCTTTCAACATCCTGAACGGCAAGGTCATGGGATGCTGCCTGCCCCGCCCTCGCGGTCGGGAGTTTGTGAAGTTCCTCTCCCAACTGGAAAAGCAAGTGCCGCCGGATTTGCAGGTTCACCTCATCGTGG
>JASHTZ010000452.1 GCA_030040295.1 Terriglobia bacterium
GCCCCCAGGACCTTACCCTGGCGCGTGCTGCTGATCGATGATCGCCCCGGCGGCCTGATTGAGAATGACTACTTGATTCTGGATCTTAACCCGCCTTCGGCGCTTCCGGACATCTCGTGGATCACGCCCGGCAAGGCGGCGTGGAACTGGTGGTCCGACAATTATGACACCAACGTTGACTTCACGCCGGGAATGAATATCGCCACCATGGAGCACTACATCGACTTCGCCGCCGAGCATCATCTTCAGTACATGCTGATTGACGCAGGCTGGTACCCGGATTACGGGCATGGAATTCCGGGTAATATTCTGGCCTTCGTGCCGGAAGTCAACGTCCCGGACATCGTTGTGTACGCGAAACAGAGAGGGGTGAAGGTGCTGCTGTGGGTTCACTGGGCAGCGTTGAACAAGCACCTTGATGAAGCGCTGGACCTTTATTCGAAATGGGGCGTGGCGGGCGTGAAAGTTGATTTTATGAATCGCGACGATCAGGAGATGGTGAATTTCTATTACAACGTGGCGCGCAAGGCGGCGGAGCATCACATGGTGGTGGATTTTCACGGAGCCTTCAAACCCACGGGCATGCGCCGCACCTATCCCAATCAACTGACCCGCGAAGGCGTGATGGGGATGGAATACAGCAAGTCGACCTATCGGGTAACTCCCACGCACGACGTCACCATTCCCTTCACGCGCATGCTCGCCGGCCCGATGGATTACACGCCGGGTTGCTTCAACAACGCCACGCGCGAGCAGTTCAAGCCTCGGAACTCGGACCCGATGTGCCAGGGAACCCGCGCGCATCAGTTGGCCATGTACGTGGTTTACGAAAGCGAACTTGCCATGCTTTCCGATTATCCGGAAATCTACGACCACAATCCGGGAATGGAATTCCTCGACAAGGTTCCGACCGTTTGGGATGAGACCAAAGTCTTGAACGGTGAGCCGGCCCAATACGTCACCATCGCGCGCCGCCACGACGAGGACTGGTTCCTGGGCTCCATGACCAATTGGGACGCTCGCGACCTGGAGATACCTCTGGGCTTTCTGGGCTCAGGCGAGTTCGAAGCGCAGATTTTTGCCGACGGCGCGGACGCCGATAAAGTTGCCACCAGCCTGACCATCAGCAAGCGTACCGTGAAGCCGGACGAGAAACTCTCAATTCACTTGGCCCCCGGCGGCGGCGCCGCGGTGATCTTTACTCGGGCAAAGTGAATTGACGATGAGAGGCTTTTTCGTCGCAGCCTTAGAAGACTGAATATGCTAAGAGCCGAAATCCCGTTTGCTCATCCCGGTAAGGTCTATACTTAGGGGGCAAGAGTGAGGTCCTGCCATGCCGTATTGCAGCAAATGTCTCATCGAGTATGTTGAAGGCACCACCGAGTGCGAGGACTGCGGCGGTGACCTGCTTCCCGGTTCGCCGCCCGAATCTCCTGGGCAACTCATGACCCTTGACTCGAAGGACGTCAAGCTTTCACCCGTGCGCGTATTCACGGGTGCGACTGCGCAGATGAACGCGGATCTGGCGCGCAGCATCCTCCGGTCCCAGGGAATACCTTGCATCTTGCAAGGCGAGACTTCCGCCGAACTGCTTCCCGTGTTGGATGTCCCCGTCCTGGTGCGCGAGCAGGACGCCGAGCGAGCCGCCCGCATCCTGGAAGGGTATTTCGATACGGATGCGCCGGCGGCGGCTGAAGAATCATCCCTTCCACGCGACGTTTGAGGGCAATCAGCTCCGGATGATGAGCCAAGGAAAGAGTCACCCGTTTACTTGTTGCCCGAATCTTGCGGGTGAGTATTGGACCCCAACTCCTTTTGCAATCGCGCGATGGCTCGCTGCGCGTCGTGCGCGTCCTGGGCATCCTTAGCAGAGGGGAGTTCATCGAGGTACCGTTTGAAGGCGTCGAGAGCTTTCTGCTTCTCGTTCATCTGGTCATAAACCTTGCCCAGCCCCAAATATGCAGGCGCATAATGGGGGTCGTCTTTCACTGCTTCCTGGAACCTGCTGAGCGCGCCCTTTAGCTTTTTCTTGTGCAGGTACACATTCCCAATTTCCACGCACTTTTGCGGACCGGGTGATTCATAATCCCAATCGGGATTGAGTTTGGGGTTGGGATTTTCAGGGACCTGGGCGCGCACAAGCGGTGCAAAAGCAGCCGCGGCCAATGCCAAAAGTGCTATGTTTACGCCCCATTTTAGCATCTACCTTATTTTCTCCCTCTCCGGCATCGCCTGTCAACGCATCCTGTGCCGCGGTTCGAAGTGTGCACATCGGTCGCCGGCGCAGCAAGAAATCAGGCAAGAAATCCTTATGCGGCTCCAATCCGATTTGCACCAAAAAATTGCCCTGGTTTCAATCCCCTAGGCCATGAATTTGTTTGCAACCGAGCGCCGGGCGAGAAGCCTCATGCAACTATGTCGCATCTAAAATAATGGAAGAAAAGAGAGGCAAGCGATGAAAATTAGTGTG
Source organism: Terriglobia bacterium (assembly GCA_030040295.1). Lineage (GTDB taxonomy): Bacteria > Acidobacteriota > Terriglobia > UBA7540 > UBA7540 > Bog-366. The sequence goes on from JASHTZ010000452.1 coordinate 2,471, forward strand.
AGACAGATCTGGCAAGTGGCCCTGGTTCTTGTGAGCGCGGCGGCGCTGGCCGCCGCAAACTCCACGAACATGCCGCCGCCCGGCACGCTGAATTACGTCGAGGGGCAGGTGTTCGTTCAGGGTCAGCAACAAACGCCCAGGTCAGTCGGTTCCACTTATTTGGAACCTCATCAGCAAATCGTTACTCGCCAAGGTTACGCGGAAATGCTGCTGACGCCGGGCGTGTATATGCGCCTTGGACACAATAGCGCGGTGACCATGATCTCTCCGGGGCTCGCCAACACCCAAGTGCAACTCACCAGGGGCGCGGCGATTTTGGAAGTCGATGAATTATTTAAGCAGAACAATGTGAGTGTGGTGGTCGACAACTCAAGAACTGAGATTGACAAGACCGGGCTCTACGAATTTCACGCCCTCCCCGCTTCGGTCGGCGTGCTTGACGGCAAAGCCACGTTTTCTGACGACGATCAGCGAATCAACTTGAAAAAAGGGCACGAGGTCCTCTTTGCCGCGGCGCAAGCTCCGGTGCGGCAAAAGTTTAATAAATCGGAAGTGGAAAATGACCCGCTCTACCGATGGAGCATGCTGCGTGGCGAATACGCGACAGAGGCGAACGTCAACGAAGGCGAGATGTTAATGGCCGGGGGCGGATGGTGGGGCCCGGGATGGTACTGGGATCCCTATTGGTGGAGTTTTGCGTTCATGCCCGGATGGGGATTAGGGTGGGGGCCTTTCGGCTATCCCTTCTTCTCACCGTGGTATGTGGGACTTGCACCATATTATGGGTTCTATGGCTATGCACCCGGCGTGGCTGGCCACTATCGGTATGCTGCGCGCCGGCTCTCCAATAACGCCCTGCCGGCTCTTGCCCATAAGCCTACGGCGGATTCGCCTGGATTCCGTACGTTTTCTCATTCCCAAATGGCAATGGCCGGGACGCATGATGGTTCCTTCCGTGGAATGAGTGGCGGTAATTTTGGTGGAATGCGCGGCGGCTTTGCAGGCGGGTTCCACGGCGGCGGGTTCGGAGGGCGCCGGTAAGCGTCGCGAAGGCAGGCTCTCCCCAGTGTGAGGGGGAGCCGTGTCTTTGCACCAGGTTGACCCTACGGGGGTTTCCGAATAGCCGACAATAGCCACGAAATATCCTGAATGGTCACTATCGCGGCACTGCTTTGCAGGCGCTTCTTTGATGGAGGGCCACTTCCACAATCCCACCTTCAGCGGGATAATCAATTGTCGAGGAAACCGTGAACCCCAGCCTGCGCGCAAAAGCCGAAGCCCTGCCGGTGCAGCCCGGCGTGTATGTCTTCAAGGACGAAAGCGGCAAACCCATTTATGTGGGCAAGGCGAAATCGCTGCGCTCTCGTGTGCGTTCGTATTTCCAGGAGGGGCGCCCCTCGGATGACAAGCGCGACTTGATGCTCGAGGCCGCACACGACCTGGAAACTATCCTGGTGGACAATGAGCACGAAGCGATGGCGCTTGAGAACAACCTCATCAAGCGGTTTAAGCCGCGTTACAACATCCTGCTTCGGGACGACAAGTCTTACCCCTACATCAAATTCACCGCCTATGAGCGCTTCCCGCGAGTTTACGTAACGCGCCGCGTAAAGAAAGACGGGTCGGTTTATTATGGCCCTTATTTTCCCGCCAACCTCGCCTATCGCATCGTGGATTTCATCCATCGGCATTTTCGCGTGCCTTCGTGCCACGTGGACCTGGAACGTGAACATCCGCGCCCATGCTTGCAGTTCTACATCAAGCGGTGCCTGGGGCCGTGCGTGAGGGACTTGACCACGCCGGAGCGCTACACCGAGGCGGCGCGCGATGCCCGCTTGCTGCTCGAGGGGCGCGAGAGCGATCTGGTGCGCAGCCTGCAGGGGCGCATGGCCGAGGCTTCCAACCAGCTCGCCTTTGAAGATGCCGCCCGCTATCGCGATCAGATTCGCACCGTGGAGGAGTTGCGCGAACGCCAAAAAATGGCCGCCAATTCCGGCGAGGAGGCGGACATCCT
>JASHTZ010000453.1 GCA_030040295.1 Terriglobia bacterium
CGCAAGCGGAATCAAGAAAGTTACCTCGCCATACTTGCGAGGCGGCTGGAAACGAGCTAAGATGTTCGCTTCGAACCGTCCTGGGAGTCAGGATGCACATATGAGCCATCGTCGAACCAGCAAGCGAATTCCGGTAGAGCTTCCGGTTGAAATCCGGTGGAAGAACCGGGCTGGAAGTCTCCGGCATGCGATGGGAAAGACGGGGAACATCAGCGGGAGCGGATTATTCATCGAAGTTGGCGCGCGTTTGAACCGGGCAACTTCTGTGATGATCAAGGTAAAGCTTCCCAAAGAGGTTACCAAGGTTCCCTTGGAGCTCTTGTGCCAGGGCCGAGTGGTAAGATGGAACCAAGTCGGCTCGGTTCACGGTCTGGGCGCAGTCATTGATGAGTACGAACTGCGTCCGGTGAAGTCGGCTGCGTCCGCGGACAGGCCGGCCTCGAAAGCGACAAGTTAGCAGTTCCGGCCGCCGTGAGATTTCTCGCCGCAGGCCTTCCAAAAAGACTGTATCATTTGCTATAAAGATCCCGGGCTGGAGTTTGCCCGGGGCACTTGATTCAGGATCAACGAATGGGAACAGTCCGGCGTTCAAAAAAGATCCGGGTGCTCGTTGCTGACCGGGAAGGCATCTTCATACTTGGCCTCAAGAAACTGTTTGCCCTTGAGGACGATCTCCGTGTCGTCGCCGAGGCGGAAACACCGCAAGAGGTCTTGGAGAGAACTGAGACCTTTCGGCCGGACGTGGTCTTCATCAAGGAAGATGTCCTCGGTGAAAGCAACGAGAACCTGATCGCCGCGATCGTGAAGATCGCTCCCGAGTGCAAAGTCGTCGCGACTTCATCCGCCTTATCGGATGATGCCTCGATGCGCCACGTACGCAACGGCGCCGCGGGTGTGATTCTCAAATCCGTTGACCCGCAGCTCTTCGTCAAGTGCGCCCGGCGGGTGACTGCGGGCGAAACGTGGATTCCCAAGCGCCACGTTTCCACCATGGCCAAGCTGCTTGAGGCGCGGCCCGAAGCCCCGCCCCGCCCGGTGGACACGCTCACCCGCCGCGAGAAGGTCATCATCAGCTACTTGATGCAGGGATGGCACAACAAGGAAATCAGCACCCACCTGGCCATCTCGGAACAGACGGTGAAGAACCATCTGCGCACCATCTACGACAAGGTGGGGGTTTCCGACCGCCTGGAACTCGTCCTCTACGCCATCCATCAGCGCCTGGAATTGCCTCCCATTCAGGCTACTGTTCCGCCGCGATAACATACGGCGGCGCAAAACGACAATCCTGCCGCGACACCACTAGCGGACCTTGATTCAGCGTGTCCCCGCCCGCGGTCCATCGGAATTCCAAACGCGCGGATGGGCACACCCGCGCAATAACCAACTACTTCTTCTCTCCCGAATTGCTCATGGCAAACAGCCCGAATTGCTGCTCAGCACTGGCGGTGACTTTCGCTTGGGCGGTGCGCTGGGACATGCGCTTCACCACGCCGTCGGAAATCACGCCGAGCACTTCCATTTCGCTTAGTGCGGTGCGGGGAATGAAGGCACGCAGGTTGTTGGAATAGACGTCGAGGGGAGTAACGAGATAACCGAGGGGATTGATGTCCAGCAGGTTGTTGGGCAGGAGCGCTTCGAGCACTTCGGTGTCTTTGAACGTCATGCGCACCCAGAGGCCGGCTAGCCTCGGCCGGCTGCGGAAGACTTTGCGCTCCGCCCGGCCGGGATTGCCGTTAAAGTCCCGCACAAAGAAGACGCCTTTCACCGTCGTCATCGGGACATGGACCAGACGGCCTTCGCGGTCAAGCACTTCCACGTCGTCAGTAAGGTGTCCGGTAGGGTCGATGAAGCCCTTGACGAGACCCTTATCAAGCTTGCGAACCACCACGCGCTTGCGAGTTGAGGATGAGCCATTTCTCAAAGTTGATTTATCCCGAAGCTCGACACGATCCACTTTTAATTGCCACTTGGCCTAAGAGTTTGGCTTGTGCTAGTATAGGGCGCTGGTCGGGCCTGTCAAGTAGTTCAACCACGAAACGGGGCGCGCCTATTGCAGAAAGCTCCTAATCGCCTGATAAGGCAATCCTTAAGACCAATTGGGAGCAAATGTCTGCACGCCCCCCGCGTAACTCAGGGAGACGACTTCTCATCATCCAACCGCTCCTTTGTGGTGTCCAATTGACGAGTCGTTCCAGGCTGGCAGGAGTGCCAGACTACCTCCGTCGAGCGCGAGCGGAAGAGGCTCTTGGCGGCGCCTTCTCAGCCACCCCAGCGTCCGATTCGGAACCGCCATCCCCGCAGCACGTCGTGCCGGCGTTCCCACTCATTCCCGAAGTGCAATCATTTCTCGATTTCGCCCGCGTCGAGAAGGGCCTGGCGGCGAACAGCATTGCGAGTTACCGCCGTGACCTGACTGAGTTTTCGACTTTCCTCCAACGCCGTGGCAAGCACCCTGACTCCGTTCAGAGGGATGACATCCGCCAATTCCTCAAGGAGCTTTACGAGCGCCAACTGGGCGCACGCTCGGTGGCCCGGCACTTGGTTTCGCTTCGGAACCTGTTCCGCTTCCTGGTGCGGGAGGGGCGGGCGGCGAACGATCCCACGGCAGAAGTAGAGGCGCCCCGGCTCGACCACTCTCTGCCCAGATACCTGACGGCGGATGAGGTGGACAAGTTGCTCGCCCAGCCGGATGTTTCCACGCCTTTGGGCCTGCGCGACAAGGCCATGCTGGAACTGCTTTATGCCACGGGAATGCGCGTTTCCGAGCTGGTGAATTCTGCCACCGCCGACTTCGATTTCGAGCTCGGCCTGGTTCGCTGCACGGGCAAGGGAAGCAAGGAGCGCCTGATTCCCGTAGGCAAATCGGCCTTACGCGCCGTGGAAACCTACCTTGCCTCCGCACGCGCGGCGCTGGCCGGCAAGCGCAATCCCTCCTGGCTCTTTCTGAATCGCCGCGGCGGCAGGCTTTCGCGCGTGGGTTTTTGGAAGATCCTTGCTGCATACGGCCGGCACGCCGGAATCGACACGGGGCTGACTCCGCACCTGGTCCGCCACTCATTTGCCACGCACCTGCTTGAACGCGGCGCAGACCTGCGATCCATTCTACTGATGTTGGGCCATAGCGACATCTCCACCACGCAGATTTATACGCACGTGCTGAAGGAAAGGCTGAAGCAAGTGTATCAAACCCATCATCCTCGGGCCTGAAGCTGGGGCTCGCGAGAAGGATTTGTAGCGGCGATCTCCGGTCGCCGGGAATCGCGCACGGCCA
>JASHTZ010000454.1 GCA_030040295.1 Terriglobia bacterium
GAACGGTATGTGGTGTCTTGACTGGTTGTCTCAGGCTAGGGGAACACGCCAGACTGGTCCTCGGACTAAAAGTGAGGTGTTAACGTGCTGAATCGTCGGAGCTTTCTCAAGACAGTGGGCGTGGCCACGGTAGAAAGTCAATCTCAAAGCAGCCGGATTCTGCTGGCAGAAGTCCAAAGGGAGGGAGGCGAATCGGAGACCGTCTCCGGCACGCCGGAAGAGCCCGTGCGGGTTCTGAACGGTCGGATCGAACTAGATCGTCACGACGGCGGACTGAGCCCGGCGGTCGGTGTCGAACTTATCCAGGTGATGCGAGCCAACCGCACACATCCGGAGTTGGCGGAAGGTTTCGGCTATACATACAACCACGCTCCAATGATCTGCTACCGGAATGGTAAGTTCTACGTCGAGTGGCTGAGCAACACCTACGGCGAACAGTGCCCACCAGGCCATACATTGGTGGCGACCTCCGCCGACGGCCGCACCTGGGGTAAAGCTCAGGTGGTGTTTCCCATCTACTATTTTGACGTCGCCCCGTTCCGCAACTCCACGAGCGAACCGGGTATGGCCATCATGCACCAGCGGATGGGTTTCTATGTGGCGCCCGATGGCCGGCTGCTGGTCCTCGGGTTTTACGGGTGGGACAACCCGTTCGGCCCCGGTGGCGTCGGTCGCGTGGTGCGCGAAGCCTATAAGGACGGTACTTTCGGGCCGATCTATTTCATCAAGTACAACGCCCACTTCCGGCAAAGCTTCGCACGCGAGATTCAGAACGAAGATCCAGGCTGGAACGAGGAAAATACCAGTCATCCGTTCACGCCGGGTGATGCTCCGATGCCGGTACGCTACTACAAACAGGCTCCGGACCAGGGCTTTGTGGAAGCTTGCGAAGCGCTGCTGGCGGACCGGCTCAAGACGATGCAGTGGTGGGAGGAGGAAGGCGATCCGGCCACGCTCTTCAAGGGATCGCCTTCGGCTCGATTCCCCAACGGGCGCATGATCCGATGGGAGGCGCCTTCGGTTTATCACCGCAAGGACGGCATGGCGGTGTCGGTATGGAAGTGGTCCGGAGCAGCGTTGTCCGCCGATGAAGGCAAAACCTGGAGTAATGTGGTGGCCGTGCCCAGCATCATCACCGCCGGGGCCAAGGTCTGGGGTCAGAAAACCTCGGACGGGTGCTATGCCTTGGTTTACAATCCGGCGAACGACGGATACCATCGCTGGCCCCTCGCTGTCGTATCAGGAGAAGACGGCATTACCTTCGATCACATGCTGCTGGTGGAGGGTGACGTGTATCCGCGCCGGTACATGGGACGTGCCAAGGACTTTGGATTTCAATATACGCGCGGCATCTCGGAGGGCAACGGCACTCCTCCCGGCACCGACATGTGGCTGACCTACAGTACTAAGGAGGACATCTGGGTCGCACGGGTTCCGGTGCCCATTCGTGGTTCGATGCCGGGGCCCGTTTCCGATAACTTCGACGACATGGAGGTCGGCGGGGTAATTAAGAATTGGAACATCCGCCGCGGGCCCTGGATTCCAGTGGGCATCGTGGCTTTTCCCAGCGCGCGGAACAAGAGTCTCCAACTCGAAGACCGCGATCCTTACAATTACGCCAAGGCCGAGCGCGTGTTTGCGGAGGGACCCTCGAAGACTATTTCGATCAAGGTGTATGCGCATCAAGTGGACACCGGGCAGTTGAATGTGGAGGTCCTGAACCACGCCGGTAATAGAGCGGTGCGGCTGGTCTTCGGTCCGGATGGTCATGTTTGGGCAACCGACGGCTCGAAGTCCGTGGACGGCGGGCCTTACAAAGCCCACACATGGTACAACCTTGAGATCAGGGTGGACGCGACGAACGGAAATTACAGTGCTACCCTGGATGGAAGGCCGATCGCTCACCAAGCGTCGTTCGTGGAGCCCGCTTCGGACGTAAACCGGCTCTGCTTCCGCACCGGCGCTCCCTACACGGAGCCGACCCGCGAGACCAGCCGCGACACAGGCGGCCGCGATGTCCCCAACGCGGACGAGTCCGCTCCTGCCGCCGTTTACAACGTTGACGACGTCTCGATCAACTAAGATATTTGTGTGGCAATACTGGCCGATCATAGGGGGCTTCGAAAACTGTGGCGCAGTCCGCTCAGGAAGTGCCTACAACATATGTGGTTGTGGCTCAAATTAAAATAACCAACCCTTTGACCAACACTAGCATCTCGCCGTAATGAGAGCATACTAATCCCATTTCGTCTTCCTCGTGATGCAAGCGAGCGCACGAGACCGGCTGCATTCCACTCGGTGATGATGCTCCCTAACGCTCCAAACGTAAGAACCCCGCAGCAGTAGCTCTTGGAAGCCTCGGAGGTCTAAAAAGAGGAAAGGCAAGAGCCGCTAAGATGTCTACTGTTGAGAAAAGCGAGGCACCTTATAAGGCCGCAAAGCCTAGACCGTCAACCGAATGTGGAGGTGCTTCGTTTGGCCTAATCACATGCTCGCGGTGACGTTACGGGCTCCGATGTCCTCAACGCAAACTTTGGCGAGTTGGCTGAAAATCCGGTGTGAGGAGGAATAGTCATGAAGACTGCCACGTTCCTTGGTTATTTCCGATCGATTACGGCCTCAATTGTCCTGGGGCTGACACTCTGTTCGACGGCGATCGCACAGACGGCAACCGGCACCATCATGGGGCGGGTCACAGACCCTTCGGGGGCAGCCATACCCGGCGCGAGCGTCAAGATCACTGAGCAGAATACCGGAGTGCCGGTGATGGCGAAGACAGCAAACGATGGAAACTATTCCGTTCCTTTCCTGAAACCTGGCACATATTCCGTTGCAGTGGAGGCCTCAGGCTTCCAGCAGGGCATGCGGACGAACTTGGTCCTCCAGGTGCAGGCCATCCTGGAGGCGGATTTTCAGCTCCAGGTCGGGCGCGTTTCACAGCAGGTGGTGGTAAGCACTACCGCCCCCGTGTTGCAGACCGCCTCGACGGAGCAGGGCAATGTGGTCACCGAGGACACCATGCAGGTAATGCCGCTGAATGGCCGGAATTTCTCCAACCTGGCTGTCTTGGCGCCCGGCACCAATGCAGGCGCGCAGGGCAACACCCAAGCGACCGGCGGGGGCAATGAAATGCAACGGGGAGGCGCCTCCGTGGTCGCCAATGGGGGCCGCGACCAATTTAATGATTATCTGATCGACGGGTTGGACGACCGTGACGTGGCGGTGGGAGGGATCAAAGTGCTTCCCAACCTTGAGGGCATCCAAGAGTTTAAAACTGCTACCGGCAATTATGACGCCGAGTTCGCTTCCGGGGGCGCTGTGGTGCAGATCATCTCGCGCTCGGGGTCAAATGTGATTCACGGCTCTGCTTTCGAGTTTTTCCGCAACTCCGGGGTCCTTGACGCGCGCGAGATGTTGCCCTTTTCGCCGAACGTGGCGCCGTATTACCAGAACCAATGGGGCGGCGCGCTGGGCGGGCCGATCCGCAAGGACAAGACCTTTTTCTTCTTCGATTTTCAGGGTTATGAGTATAACAAAGGCGACTTCATAACCGATACGGAGCCCGACGCCTTGGAGCGGGAAGGCAACTTTTCTGAGCTACTCAGCCGATCCTCTCCGATCGTGATCTACGATCCGACCACTTACAACGCAGCCACGAACACGCGCCAATGCTTCGGCATGGCCACCACCGGTGCCTGCACGAACATTATTCCTTCGAGCGAGCTCAACGCGGAGGCTACAAATATTCTTCCGGTTTATGCCCCGCCGAACCTCAGTGGAATTGCGAATAACCTTCTCTATAACGATGAAAGTGATATGCGACAGGTCCAGTTTGACGTGCGAATCGATCAGACGATCTCGCCCAAGGACAGCTTCTTTGCTCGGGCGACCGAGGGGACCTCTACGCTGCTCTGGCCGGGCTCGGAACCTTATGCGGGCGGCGACATCAACCCGTACACCTATACCGGGACGAATCGCGCCAACTACGCGCCCAGCCAGCAAGCTACGGCGCAGTGGTTGCATGATTTCAGTCCAACCTTAATCAATCAGTTTGCACTCGGTTACACGCGGTTCGGGCTCAGGGTTGTACCTTCTGACCAGGGGGAGGACGTCGCCACAAAAGTCGGCATTACGGGCGCAAACACCTGCGGCATTTGCACCTCCATGACGACCCTCGCCGTTACCGATATGACCGAGATTTACCCGGCGAATTCCGTACCCGAGGTGGTTCCGCAGAACACCTGGCAGATATTTGACACGCTTGCCTATATTCACGGCGCTCATTCCATGAAGGTCGGTTTTCAAGGGCTTCGTAACCTCTTTGGATTCGAACAACTGGGATCGATAGACGGCTCGTTTAGTTTCAGCGGAAACTACACGAACAATCCTGCCAGTCCGACGGGGACAGGCTGGGCATTTGCTGATTTCATGCTGGGATTGCCGGCGAGCGCAGGCAAGGGAGTATATACCGAAGGGTGGCCTGACGTTGGCTACACCGAAGTGGGGGCTTTCGTCCAGGACCAATGGAGGCTCACGCCCAAACTGACCTTAAACTGGGGGGTCCGTTACGACGTCTTTACCCCGCCGGTAGAAAAGTACAACCGCCAGTCCGACTTCGACCCGGCCACGGGGCTGCTTGAGCTCGCCGGTCAAAATGGTGTGTCGCCCGGGATCCTTAACGAACACCACGACAATATCAGCCCGCGGGTAGGGTTTGCTTACGAGCTGACTCCCAAGACGGTGGTGCGCGCGGCCTACGGTCTGTTTTTCTTCAACGAACAGGGCACCGGGGGCTCGGCGCGCCTGTTCATCGCTAATCCCTTTGCCTCCTCGTATTCATTCAGTTGCAGCGCGACTTCGCCGTGTCTGAATCTCTCCGATGGCATCCCATCGGTCACATCAGGCGTGCTTTCCGAGACAGCGGTCTACCTTCCCAAGGAAAACCAGAGTTCCAGTGTGAATCAGTGGAACCTGGCAATCCAACGCCAACTGAACTCCACCACTTATGTGGAGGTGGCCTATGTGGGCAACAAGGGGACACACCTGAACATCGCTTTACAGGGTGACACGCCGGTTCCGGGTCCGGGCTCGCTGGCCTCTCGCGAGCCCTATCCGGCCTACTCCTCCATCTCCGCCTGGGAACCGATCGGCAATTCCAGTTTCAACGGCCTGGAAATAAGCACCCAACACCGCTGGGCGCAGGGACTTTGGTTTTTCGCCCAATACACCTGGAGCAAATCCTTGGATTATGGAGGGGGCGGCAACTCGAATAACAGTGAGAGCCGCGAAAACGTGCAAGACCAATATGACGTCGATTCCTCCTACAGTTATTCCGATTTCAACTATCCCAATCGGTTTACGCTCGGCCACATGTTGGATTTACCGGTGGGCCGGGGCAGGAAGTTCTTATCGAATGCGAATCGAATCGAAGAGGCGTTCTTGGGGGGATGGTCGCTGCGAGGCATTGTAACCCTCCAGAGCGGCCCTCCGCTTACCACCACCATGAGCACCTCGACGGCAAATACGGGCACGGAGCAGTATCCTAACCGCGTTTGCAATGGATCTCTTCCCGCCTCGCAACGAAGCCTGGCCGATTGGTTCAATACTGCCTGTTATACGACCCCGGCAAACTATACCTGGGGCAACGCGGCCCGGAACATCATTATCGGACCGGGACTGACCGATTGGGACACTTCCTTGGCCAAGGACTTTAGACTGACCGAGAGAGTGGGGATGACTTTCCGGTGGGAGTGGTTCAACGCCTTCAACACGCCTCAGTGGGGCGATCCCAACGTCTCTGTTGGGTCATCAACCGAAGGCGAAATCACGAGCGTGAGCAGCAACGCGCGGATATGCCAGTTCGCCTTACGTTTCCATTGGTAAGCATTGCCGGGTTGAAGGCGGGAGTAGACCTCCGCTGCTCGCTTGCTGAGAGAAGAGAGGATGCCCTGGTCCTCCCATGGCGACCAGGTGCATTCGCGCCCCCTCCAAAGCAAGTGGGAACGTTCAACCGCGTCGGTAGCAGGGTGGAATCCCCAATCGACCCTCGGCCTTCATCGGTCCTCGCGTCGTCAATTGTGCTATCCGGATTCGGAACGACGAGTGGTTTGGTGTCGCTCCCGGCGATGCCGTCCTCTGTTGAGCAGGCGTACCACACCTTGGCAATGCGCTTAAGTTTAGCTCATGAAATCATCTGCGAAGTTTCGCCTCCGCAAGTCGCGCCAAGGTCGTTTATGGAGTCTTGCCCTGATCCGGGCGGCTTAGTCGAAATGACCTGATGATGGCAGTAACCGTATAACCTGAGAGGAAGGAAATATGGACCGACGAGATTTCTTAAGATATGGCACGGCGGTAACCGGGATCGGCGCCTCACCTGAATTGCTGGGAGCGGTTTCGCCGCCGGCCAACCAGTCAGGCGCACCTCAGCATAGTCAAACCCTTGCAGGCACGGGGACGCTGCTGGATCTTTCTGGCGCGGTGGTCATTACGCCTCCGGGGATATCCAAGAGGGATCAAAAGGCCGCGCAGGTCCTGGTCGAAGAGGTTGAACGGAGGACGGAAGTTCGCTGGCCATCCACCAATGACTGGCCGGAATCCGCCCCAGCGCGCATTGTCGTGGGCCGGGCTGAGCACTTAGGGGACTGGAGGGGGAAATTTCCGGAAGGCATTTTGGCGGGCCGACCGGGGATGGGCACGGAAGGATACACGCTGGGCGCTTGGAGTGGTGCCCAAGGGCCTTCCGTGGCGGTGGTCGGTGCGGATGAGCGCGGCGTCCTTTTCGGAGTAGGCGGATTGCTCCGTGCCATGCGGATGACCAAAGACAAGATAGTTCTCAACGATGGGTTGAACGTGACCACCAGCCCCCGATATCCGCTGCGCGGTCATCAGTTGGGGTACCGTCCGAAAACGAATTCCTATGATGGCTGGACCGTGGAAATGTGGGATCAGTACATTCGCGATCTTGCTGTTTTCGGCACCAACGCCATCGAACTGGTTCCTCCTCGCTCGGATGATGAGCCGGACAGCCCCCATTTTTGGCTTCCGAAGAAGCAGATGATGGTGGAAATGTCGCGCATTTGTGATGACTACGGGCTGGATGTCTGGATCTGGTATCCGGCCATGGATCAGGACTACTCCGACCCGGGGACAGTGGAATTTGCGCTGAATGAATGGGGAGAAATCTTTAAGGTACTACCGCGCATCGACACGGTGTTTGTTCCGGGAGGCGATCCCGGCCACACCGAGCCCAAGTACCTGCTTGCCCTGCTCGAAAAGCAGCGTGAAAACCTTCGCCGCTATCATCCGCACGCGACCGTATGGGTTTCTCCTCAATCCTTCACGCAAGCCTGGATCGATGAGTTTTTCAAAATCCTACAACGCGACCAACCAAAGTGGCTGGCTGGCGTCGTTTATGGCCCACAAATCTGCGTGGATTTGCCAACCTTCCGAAAGCAGCTTCCGAAGCAGTATCCCATCCGGCTTTATCCGGACATCACGCACAGCTTGCAGTGCCAGTTTCCAGTTCCCGATTGGGACACCGCCTACGCGTATACCGAAGGCAGAGAGGTCATCAATCCCCGGCCCGCGGGCTACGCGAACATTTGGCAGCTTTACGGTCCTCACACGATAGGCTTCCTGACTTATTCCGAGGGCTGCAATGATGACGCGAACAAGTTTCTCCTGAGCGGTCTCGGATGGAATCCCGACGCTCAAGCGGCCGACGTGCTTCGCGAATACAGCCGCTATTTCGTAAGCGAGCCTCTCGGCGAAGGCTTTGCCCAGGGGCTTCTTGCACTCGAAAGGAATTGGCGAGCACCGTTGATCTCAAACGAAAACGTGTTGACCACGCTGCGGCAATTCCAAACCATGGAGCAGGTAGCCACTCCTCACGACCTGCTGAAATGGCGCTTCCAGCAGGGACTCTACCGCGCTTACACCGACGCGTACGAGCAAAGCCGGCTCGCTTACGAAACGGCCCTACACACGCAAGCCATCGCGAAACTGGAAGAAATCCGGCGTCTGGGTATGACTCCCGCGCCTGCGGACATTGGTGCGCGGCGGGGATTTCCGACCAATGAGCTCGACACTCTGACTGTGCTGGATGAGGCCGAAGACATTTTGAAGAAAGCGTTCAGCGCGCCGGTGGCACCGGACTGGCGAGCGCGCATCGTCGAGCTGGGTGAAACCCTTTATCAAAGCATCCGCATGCAACTTGCCGTTGAACGCTATCGCGCCGAGGCCGTGGGCCGCGGCGGCACGCTTGATACGCTTGACTCCCCTATTACCAACTTGCCGTGGCTTTTACGCCGTATCCGGGAAATCCGTGCACTAGCTTCAGATGACGACCGGATCAAGCAAATCCGCGAGATTCTTGATTGGACCAATCCGGGCCCGGGTGGTTTCTACGACGACCTGGGGAACGTGGCTCATCAGCCGCATTTGGTCCGGGGCCTGGGTAGCGAGACGGATCCGGAATTTCGCGCTTCCACGTACGCCGGGTTTGGTTACCCTGATTACGTAGGCGATCGCGCGCCCGTGTCGTGGAAGAACTGGGCCGGATCGCTCTACGATGCGCCGCTTCAGATGCAATATCATGGTCTCGATCCTGCCGCGCAGTACCGCATCCGCGTCGTTTATTCGGGCGACAGCAGGAACCGGAAAATCCGGCTGGTGACCGGGAACGATATCGAGATTCACGGATATATTCAGAAACCCTGGCCGGTTAAGCCTTTGGAATTTGACATCCCGCGCGAAGCAACGGCAAACGGAGAATTGCAATTGTCGTGGTACAGAGAGCCAGGCCTCGGCGCGAATGGCCGAGGCTGCAACGTGGCGGAAGTCTGGTTGATGGTTACAAGCGATGTTAAAACCCCCGGCTCGAGCACTTAACCTGCTCATTTTAACGAGAATTTCAAAAGGGAGTGACCTGCGGTTTTGGTACCGAGGATGTCCGGCACGTTATGCCTTGGGGATCGTGCCCGCGCAACTGTTCGCCCTGTCACGTATTTTGAAGTTCTCAGTAATTAGGTTGGAAGGGAGATGATCCGAAATGAATCGACGCCACTTCCTTCAGGGAGGCACGTTTTGTGCAGGCGCGGCAGCGATTGAGAGGATGACCCTCGGTGCCGCGCTAAATCGCCCGGCTCATGATCCCTCGAGTGCTACTGCGCAGCAGATGCCCGGGGGGGGCACAACCTCGCCGGATTCCGTGGGACAACCGATCGACCTGCGCGAAGCTGTGGTTGTTGTGCGGCCTGGAGCATTGCCGCCCGCGGAGAGCGCGGCGGCGACAGTCCTCATCGAAGAGGTAGAGAAGCGCACACGGATTATGCTTCCGCGCGCCACAACCTGGCCGCAAGGCAAGGTAGTGATTGCCATTACCTCAACGGACTCAGTGCCTGCCTGGGGGCGCGCGATTCCAGCCCGGCACGACGAGGAGCATCCGGAAAGGCGGCCGGAAGGATATCGGATCTATGTCGATGCACTTGCGGATCCACCCGTGGTCTGGATTACCGGAGCCGACCCACGGGGCACGTTGTTTGGCGTGGGGAATCTACTGCGCCGCCTGGACTGGTCAGAAAGCCACCTCTCCTTAGCGGCCGACGTAGACATCGCCACAGCCCCGGCGTTTGCCATTCGAGGACACCAACTCGGATATCGTGCCCAGGCAAACTCCTACGACGCCTGGAGTCCTGCACAGTTCGAGCAATACATTCGCGAACTGACATTCTTTGGCCTCAACAGCGTTGAGGGGATTCCTTTCCAAGATGACCGAAGCACGCCGGTCATGAAATTTCCTCGCCGTGAGATGAATCGAGCGATCGGTGAGATTTGCCAACGCTATGGATTGGATTACTGGGTCTGGGTACCGGTGGATTTCAGTCTGGAAGACCATGGCCAACGCGCCCAAATGCTGAAACAGTGTGCCGAGTTTTTCCATGACACTCCGGAACTGACCGGATTCTTCTATCCGGGGGGCGATCCAGGCCACAACCCGCCGGAACTCTTTCTTCCGTTCCTCGAAGAAGTAGCCAAGCTCTTGGATGAAACTCACCCGCATGCCAAAATTTGGTTGTCCGTGCAACAGTTTGTCCCCGAGAAGGTCGATTACGTCTACCACTACATTGAACAGCAGTCACCTCACTGGCTCGGTGGTTTAGTGGCCGGACCCTCCAGCCCGCCACTGCGAACAATGCGCAGCCGCCTTCCAAAACAGTATAAACTTCGTGATTATCCGGATTTGACCCACAATAAGCTGTGCCAATACGAAGTTCCGGAATGGGATCTGGCCTTTGCTTTAACGGAAGGGCGCGAGGCCGTCAACCCGCGCCCAGTAGAATTCTCGGCCATTTTCAGCCATACCTCCGTATACACAGACGGCTTCATCTCCTACTCCGATGGAGTTCATGATGATGTTAACAAGACCATTTGGAGCGCATTGAGTTGGAATCCCGATTTGACTCCTAGAGAGATCCTTGCCGAGTACGCTCGCGTGTACTTCCAGCCCGCCGCGGCTGGACAAATGGTTGACGCTATCCTGGCCCTGGAAAAAAGCTGGCATGGTCCGTTGATGGACAACGGAGCCGTGGCGGGAACACTGCTTCAGTGGGAGCAGCTTGCCAAAGCCCAGCCGGAGTTGGAAACCAACTGGCGCTGGCAAATGTGCCTGCTGCGGGCTAATTACGACTCCTACGTGCGTAGACGCCTGATCCATGAAACCCAGCTCGAATCCAATGCGAACGCCATTCTTGCCAACGCTGAAAAGTTGGGTGCGGCTCGAGCCATGGATGACGCTACAAGAGCGCTTGACCGCGCGATAACGGAACCTGTCGGTGTGGAACTGCACACACGCATTTCTGAGCTGTGCGACCAGCTTTTTCATTCCATCGGCCTTCAAACCAGCGTGGAGAAATACTATGCGATCGGCGAGGAGCGAGGAGCGGTGCTCGATTTTGTGGATTATCCGCTGAATAACCGCTGGTGGCTGGAGGATCAGTTTAAGGTGATTCGGACTCTCGGATCAGAAAGCGAAAAGGATCGCCGCCTTCATCAACTGGCCACGTGGGAACACCCGGGTCCCGGGAGTTTCTATGATAATGTGGGCAATATCGCGAAGGCACCTCATGTGGTCCGTTGCGATCCGGAAAACGCACCGCAATTGAGCCAGCATCCCAGGCCCACCTTTTGGTGGTGGAACGAGGGTAAGAGTCGTGCCCGGCTCTCCTGGCAGGTCACCATGTGGCCCACTGCCGTCGTTTACGAAGGGCTCGATCCCACCGCTACCTATGTGGTGCGCTCCACCGGCCTCGGTCAAGCCCTGCTGCGCATCAATGGCGACCGGGTGGAACCGGCTATTGACGGCAAGCAGATGGACGACTTCAAAGAATTTCCAGTGCCGGCCGCACAAGTGGAAACCGGAAGGCTAATCCTCACCTGGGACCCTCCCATAAACGAGGAGCACCTGAATTGGCGGCAGCGATCACGCCTGTCGGAGGCTTGGCTGATTAAGCAGCCAAGAAACAACTGAGTGGAAATGAATTGCGGAGGGGCCTGAAGGCTCCAGATAATCGGCCCACGTATCTTCGTGAAGTTTACGCTTTATTTCCCCCGGCTC
>JASHTZ010000455.1 GCA_030040295.1 Terriglobia bacterium
TCATTATCCAGCAGGGTCATCATTTTTTGGGCAAAGTCGCCCGAATCGTCATTCCGTGCGTAGAGGGCTGCCGTTTCCGCTGAGCGCCGGCCCTCCGTCAGATCGTAGAGCACTACGGGCAGGCCAAACGCCATGTATTCCATGATCTTGTTCATGGTGGACTTATCGTTCATCGGAGTGTATCGGTCAGGCGCCACGCCGAATGCCGCCGTGGAAAAATAGGCTGCAACATCATCGTCCGGGAGGCGGCCTGTAAATTTCACGAGATTGTTGAGGCCTTTTCGGCTCGCCATTTCCTTCAGGCGAGGGAGCTCCGGGCCCGATCCAATCAAGACAAATAGCGTGTCCTGGCAATTCCGGAGCTTGGAAAGGATGGAAACGGATTCGAGCAACAGATCCAGCCCATCCTGGTGGGCCATCACACCGAGATAAACCACCAGATGACTCCGCCCCTCCCTGAGCCCCGGCTGAGGCTCGCGAATTCGGATTCGAGCCAGGTCCGGGCAACTGCGCACAACGAAAGTGCGGTCGCGGGCCATGCCTCCGCGTGTCATCGCTACCTCGCGATATGACTCGTTCGTGGCGATCGAAACACGCGCCGTCCGGTAGGTCAGCCGCTCCGCCCAGCACACCAGCTTGTAACCAAAGTCACGCCTCTGGAATTTCGCTTCGTAAAGTTCGGGGTTCAGATCGTGGTGATCGAAGATGAACCTGACGCCGAAGAGTTTGAAAAACAATCCGATCAGGAAGATCGTGTCAGGGGGATTGCACGCTTGCAGAATGCGAAAGCGGGTTCGCGCGTAAACTCGCAGCGCGAGCAGAAATTGGGCAGTGAGCGCGACGGAGTATTCCAGTGGATAGCCGAGCGGACCGGATGCCTCCCAAAGCCAATGGCGATAAACCTCAATGCCCTCGAGCGTCTCACGGGACTTGGAAAATCCGGAGCCTTTGGGGCATATGACGGAAACACCATAGCCGGCCTCACGCAAGGCACGGGCCTCCTGCCAAACCCGCCGGTCAATGGGGACGGGAAGATTTTCGACAATAATGCAGACGGCGGGCCGTTCAGTGGCCATGCCGGCGCTCCGGCGTAGAATTCAAGATCATTGACCATCCACAGCTATCTTTTTCCCATCGATCGCGTAAAGCAAATGAAAGAGCGTCATAACTTGCGGCCGTGGGTAGGATCGGCCGTCGTGCAAGAAACCGTAGTCACCTGTCGAGTAGGCGAAACTTCCATCCGGACGCTGACGCTGCATGAGCCGCGTGTAGCATCGCTCGCTCAATTCCCTTGCCGGCAACACTCCCATTGCCTCCGCCTCGCGCATCGCCGCCGCCAGCACGGCGGTGAAATAATCCAGCTCAGGTTTTTCGTGAGAGCAGTCTGCGGCGCTGGCACCGGACTTGGCAACACCCTTGGCAAGGAAGCGCGCAAGCGGCGGAAGAATTCGCTGGATGCGAGCATCCGGCCGAAGGGCATTGGCCCAGGCAAGCTTCAGGAACTGGAATGCGTTGTACTGGTAGCATAGGTAATGGGTTCGCCCTTTTTCAAAAGGGCCGTCGACGATATAGGGAAGCTCCCCGCTAGGAAGCTGCGTACTGGCCAGAAAATCCAGCATGCCATCCACATGCTCCAGAAATCGCGCTTCATCGGTGGCTTTCCAAAGCCGTAAGAAAAGCCAAATTGCCTCAACGGAGTTGTTGGGGATTTTCCCACGCGGCTTATCAAAGTAGTTGATAGCCTTGCCGGAGGCGTGAGCCTGGAATCCGATCTTCCCCGCCACATAATCGTACCAGCGAATGGCCCCTTGAAGAAATTCCCGCCGAGGCTCACGCGCGTGCGTGGCAAGGAGTCCGATGGTCCCCCAATTTCCCTCCACCGTGGCCACCAGGTTTCTTCGCTCGGGCAGAGGGTAATGCCAAAAACCCTCTGGTTGCTGAAGGGCAAGCGTCGCCTGGGTACTTTCGAGGGCAAGGTCGCGATAGCGGGATTCGCCCTTCGCGTCAAATAGCATCCAGTTGGATAGAATCCAGTACCCTTGAGATTGCAGGAAAACAAAATCGTCATTCCAGCGGACAAAACCCAGCGCGGATTTGAGAAATCTCCATAAACGCAGGTTGAAACGAACGCCTGCATCCGGGCCCGACACACGCCCTTGTGAGTAGTGGCGCTTCAGCAAATGGGCGTGCAGGCGCTCTGCGGCGCGAAGAAGCTCTTGATCGGTCGGCATTCTTGAACTCACTCGTGCCATGGGCAACGGCATCATTCGGACTAAAAATTTGGCACCGGGTTCGAAGGGTGAGTTTAATCGAATCGGGTAATTCGCGGTGGCGGAAATTGAAGAATGGAGCTCGCGATGCCGGGTTGCGCCCGCCCCAAACAGTGAAACCTAACGCCGCAACACCTCCGCGTAAACTTCAATAATCTGATGGGCGACTGTTTCCATGGAGAGTTTGCGAATCCATTCCCGGCCATTGGTTCGCCCGCCGCGGCGGCAAATTTCCACAATCTTTTCGGCAATCGCCGTTGCCTCGCGCGGCACCAGAGAGCATCCCTCCGTGGGCCCAATCAAATCGGCGGCATCGCCCACATCAACGGTAACAACCGGCAGGTTCGTTGCCATCGCTTCTTTGACGGCATTGGGGGATCCTTCAAACATGGAAGCCATCACCAGCACGTCGGCGGCGTTCATGTAGGTCGCAACTTGTTCCTGGGGCAAGCCGCGTGCCACCAGAATTTCCAGTCCAGGAACTCTTTCGCGCGCCTGGGAAACAGCGGCTTGAATCAAATCATAGCGTTTGCGCGCCTCGCCAGGGTTGTAGGGAAACAGAACAAACTTCTTGTCGGGGTCGAGACCGAGCGTCCTGCGCGCGAGGGCCTGGTCCATGGGGTGAAATAAATTGAGGTCAACTCCATTCGGAATGATATGAGCCGAGGAAACCCGAAGCTTGTTGGCCATTTGAGGGGATTTCACGATAACAGCATCGGCCAGGCGTGCCAGGGTGAAACCTGAGATTTGCAAGAACCGGCCGACAACCGTAATGCGTCCATTGCGGGCTGGACGTCCAAGAACATCATCGCCCATAAACGACACAACGAGCGGCACGCGCCTTTGCCAGCGCGCCACCCACCCCGAGAGGCCAAAGTGGGCGTGAATCAGATCGTAACCCTCGTCCCGAATCCGTCTTCGTACCTCGGGGGCACCTCGAAGATAATTCCATTTGGACTCGCGCCCGTTCACGAACAGAACGTCAAACCGAACTCCCCATGGGACAAGCGACTCCATTTGAGCCTTGACGAAGCTGCCGTAACCCGGATCAGCTTCGCTTGGCCAAAGGTTGGTAACAACCAGAACGTTGTAGGAGGTCATTTTCTTCAGGAATGCCGGGCGTCACGCCGGTCAAAAGAGCGCAATAAGCGTGATACTCGAAAGCCCAAATACCTCAAATAAACAATCTCAGGAACGGCTCGTAGATCATGAGGGTGTCCCAACATCTCCGCCATCTTTCTTCGATCCAATGGCGCTCTCGAAGTTCAAGGCGATGAAGGGCGTGGAAGTCAGGAATAGAAGCACCATCAGAACCGGAGACGTGCCGAAGTTAAATTCGAAGCAGCCTTCCGCAAGGAAGGCGAGCAGGGCGGCGAAGGATGCATCAGCAATCCACCGCTGCGCCACGAGACGCCGCCGAAGCTTCCAAGTGAACCAGCAGAGTGCCGCCATCAGCCACACCCACGAGGCAAGGCAGGGCAGTCCGCGTTCCGCGCCGAATTGCAGGAAATCATCGTGAAGGTGTTCGTGATAGCCACGCTCGGGTGATTTTCCCGGTGGAAGGTAGAGATCATAAACTTCCACAATATTGTCCGGACCGACTCCCAGCCATGGATGGGCCTGGATCATCTTGAGGGCCACACCCCACATTTCCAGCCGGATGGATAGCGCCGGTTCCTGCCTGGGGTGGAGGGCAAGGTGAACTCGCTCGCGAATCAGGGGAGGCGATCCCAAATAAGCCACAGCCAGCAGAATGGGCAATGCCCAAAGAACTTTGGGTTTCCAGCGGGCCACAAGGTAAATTCCCGC
>JASHTZ010000456.1 GCA_030040295.1 Terriglobia bacterium
TTTCTTCACGGCCCAGGCGGGCGAGCGATGCGGGAGCGAGGTCCCGCCCGCTGGTGAGCACGTAGCGGAATGTGTAGTCTCCCTCTTGAATCCGCTGCGTGTTGGTGTGCCAGTAATTGTTCATCACGTAGGAAAACACCCCGGCGGTTTTGGGCGTGAACTCGCGCGGCCACACGCCGCGGTTGATGTCTCCGAGCGAAACCAGCGGGGCGTCAATAGGTACCAGCCCCACGGCGACGTCCTTCCCCGCCACCTTCACCCAATGCTGCGCGGTGAACCATTCCAGGCAGGCCCCCTTCATCAAATCGTGCGCCGGGTCCACCCAGCCGTTTTGGATTTCATAACTGAAGTCAGGATCGGGAACGGCGAAGGGGAAAGCAAAGTAGACAGCCTCTTTCTTCGGCACCGCCTCCTTGTGCAAGCGGTCGATGAACTCGATTTTTTTCTGGTGGTCGAACAGAATAATTTCGGTTTCGAGCGTGGGCGCGTGCAGGCCGCTGCCTTCCAGCGTCATGATCTCGCCGTAGGGGGTCTTCTCGATGCGGCTCACGTGCGAGGCTTCGGCTGGAGTGACGGTAAGCTTCGCCAGCGGCAGTCGGAAATCCGAAAAAACAATCTGGGTGCGCGGCGCTTCATCGCCACCCGCGACGTAAAGGTACTGGTCGAGCCCGTAGGGACTGGACTTGTCCACCAGCTCCCGTTGCAGTTCCTTATCGAAAACGCTTTTGATGACTCCGGTGGCCGGGTCAACTTCCACGCGGTAAAACTGATTCTCGATGACGTTGGCGGAAGGAAGCGATTCGGGCAGCGGACGCTCCACGCGCGGGGCGGGGACGGGTTCGAGGCGATAACACTTGTAACCCATCGCGGGCACATCTTCCGCCATGAAGCGCACGTGGGCGAAATCGGGATCGTCGCGGCTCACCACTTCTACCGGAACGGGCGCCCCGCCGGGATATTCCACAATCTTGCGGTTGTCAAAAAGGTCGAGATGTACAAACCCGCTGCGCGGCCAGCTCAGCGAATTGAAAACCAGCAGAAAAGGCGGCTGAAGATGCACCTGGTATTGCAATTCGTCGAGCGATTGGTCAAGCACGGCGCGCGCTTCCGCCCGGCTGTCAATGGCGAATTGATTTTTCACCTTGAGCTGGCCCACCGTCTCCTCAGCCGTGGGATGCGTGTAACTCCCCCCCCAGGAAAAAGTGTGCTCGGCATACATCACGAGATTCGCCCACATGCTCCGCAGGGTTTCCACCGGGCCGGCCCAGTTTTTGTCGATAAGAGTAAGCAAGGTGGCAAGTTTTTGCGCGGAAAGCGCCCGCTGCTGCGTGTCGCGATCGAGAATGGTGGAGCGCGCGTCCGTGCTCATGTCATCTTCCCAGTAGCCGCCTCCGCCGCCCGTCACCGTGGGCAGCTCCGGCCCGAAGTGCCGATCGATGTAACGGAAGTAGTCAGGAAAAACCGCCGAGACCATTTTGGGATAGGCGTACTGGGCGTTCCACTGCGCGATCAGCTCCGGCTCGCCCGAAACCAGGTCGGTATTCTCAAACTGGCTGCCGAACACCAGCACGGCGTCGGGCCGGTAAGAGGGCGCGCTGAAGGTATCCATGAATTTCGGCAGCGACTCGCGGCACTTTTCGGCCTTGAAGGGCCTGCCGCAAAGGCTGCCAAGCTGGCCGTAACCGCGCGTATAGGCCATCAGCACTTTTTGCCCGTCCGGCCCCTGCCACCAGTAGGGTGAAACCTCATTCCATTTGCCGATAATCAAAATCGGCGCGCGATCGTTGTTGGAGCCCGCGGCGAAGTAATGAATCCCCAGCGAATTCAGGACTGAAGCGTAAGACCAGCTATAGGCGGGGACGTCCGTGATGTTGGCATAGTCAAAGGGGATGCCGTATTTGCGGTGCAGCCATCGGGAATAAGCGGTGGATTCGATGAGTTCTTCCAAAGTGGCGTAACCGGTGAGTTCGTTGACATACTGCGCGGGCACGCCGATCTTGTCCTGGCTCGCCAGGTTTAGAAAATCCTTCTGGTCCGCCTCGGTGCGCGAGGCGAGGTAATTTCGCACGATCCAGGAGCCGTCCAGCGAGATGCGCATGGAGGGGAATTGCGCGATCTCGGCCAGCAATTTGTCGATATTGCGGTTCTGCACTTCCGCGACGCGCGCCTGGTAATCGGTATAACCGATGTCGAGGTGCGCGTGGGGCACCACAAAGATGGTCCACTTGCGCTGGGGATCGAGCGTGACGCGGGTTTTGAAGGTTTTCCCATCCAACTTCAGGGTCAGCAGGGCGCCGGTGGCCGGGCCAAATTCCGGAACGTTCAGCTCAACCTTTTGCGTCCCGGCATCGGTTTGCGCCGCGAGCGCCTGCTCGACGCTTTCTTTTCCAATGGTCAGCGTGCATTGGCCGGCGCGAAGCTTCTGGTGAAGAGTGATGGTTGCTTCAACGATCTCTTGCAATGCGCCGGGCTTTTTCACGTAGAAAATGGTGGGAGCCACAACTATGGTGGGCGCTTGCTTTCCGGGGCCGCGCAGTTCGTAGGTCTTCTGTTCCCCAGCAGTAGCAGACCGTAGCCCGAGCGCCAGCGCGAGCCCGAGCATGAGAAACATGATTTGGGAAGGCTTCCGCCCCCGTCCGGGTGGATGCCGCAGGACTCCTCGTCTCATGGTTTTTTCCTTAATTTGATGTTGGATTGGGGGGAAGGCCGGGTTTTGGGGGTCGTCATGGCGTCTTGCTCTAGCAGGACCGGCCCTCAGAGACTGGTGAAAAGTGTCATCCTGAGGTGCCGCCGGCAAACCGTCATCGTGCGTAGCATTGCACCTGGCAACATTCCGCGCTGAGGGTCGGCGCCGCGGGCGTCCCACCATGTGAGATGTCAAATATCGCAGCTGGGTGCCCTCAAACCGCACGCTCCATTGAGGAAGATCGAAGGCAGGCGCTGGAATTAACAGGAGAGGTGGTTCCAGTCTCACCTTACTGCGGCAAGGAAAAACCCACATAGACCTGGGCGCTGACGTCCACCGGCTGGCCGTTCTGCAAGGTAGGAACACAACGCCATTATTTCCGTGAATGCGAGGAAATGGTGATGGCGGATTGATTCCCGCCGTTTTCTTACAAGGAAAGACCGATGCCCGTGACCATTCCAACCGCCCCGGCCATGTGGCTGGAAAGCGCCGGCGAGTTGATTGCGCTCGCTCCCTCTGATTTCCTCATCATCACAATTTATTTCGCCATGGTGCTGGCGATTGGCTTCTACCTGAAGCGCTACGCCAAGACCTCGAGCGATTTCTTTCTGGCGGGGCGCGAAATGACGGCGTGGGTCGCCGCGCTCAGCTTTCTCTCCGCTAATCTTGGCGCGCTTGAATTGATGGGTTGGGCGGCGGCCACATATCAGTACGGCATTCTGGCGGCCCATTTTTACTGGATTGCCGCTTTCCCCGCCATGGTGATCCTCGGGCTCGTGATGATGCCGTTCTACTACATTTCCAAAACTCATTCGGTGCCTGGATATCTGCAACTTCGCTTCGGCGAGGCCACTCGCGCCCTCAGCGGAATATCGTTTGCCTTCATGACCATTCTGATGTCCGGCATCGCGTCTGATGCCCCTATCCCCACGATTAATAGAAGGAATTTCATCAACATTCAGCGCCCTTTCAGCGTAAATTCAATCGTTCTTTTTTCTCATTACTATAAAGATTTTGATTTTGACACCGCCACTCCCGTCCAGTATTTTGCCAACATTGCATTAGGGAAGAAGATTGTGCCGGGCCGAACAGCTTCAAGATTTGTTGGCCGCGAGTTTCTTTCCCTTGCATGTGGGCGAGGATTCATCAAACTTGGCCTAGACCTGCCGGCGATTAAAAAGGCAAGTTCAGGCTTGCTGCAGCCCTCAGTAAAACTATTACAAACCGCGGCGTGATCATCGCCACGGACGCGACCCCCGTCTGCTCGCGTGAATTGACGCAACTGCATCAAGGCAAGGCTTTCGCCAAATCATCCACCGAATGGGAGGTTCAGTCCATCTTTATGAAGGACGCGCAAGCTTTTGTTCTAAACATTTTCCGGAGATACGTACCCGTTTACACGGGACTGGTGATCCTATGCGGACTGCCATTGTGGGCGCAGACGGACAGCAGCTTTGTACCTTCGCTCACGGTAGGTGCGGGATTACAAACCAATTACCAGCATAACCAACCCGATGGAAGCAGTTCCAGCGATCAATTCACTCTGGATCACATCCGGCTCTATGTTAGCGGCGACGTTACAAAGGACATCAGCTTGATGTTCAACACGGACTACAACGGCAGCGGCAATAGTCTGCAGGTTCTCGATGCCGTGGGACAATTTCACTTCTCATCGAAGGCCAATATCTGGGTAGGCCGATTCCTTCCTCCCAGCGACCGCGACAATTTCACGGGTCCGTTTTACGCCAATGCCTGGGCCAATTATACGGATGGCATTCAGGACGGGTACCCGGATGTCTACCAGGGCCGCGACAACGGCGTGGCGTATTGGGGCGATTTCAAAGCTGGAACGGCAACGATCAAGGCCTCCGTGGGGGCGTTCGACGGAGCTTCCGCCACAGGAGACCCCAGCATCATCTGGGCCGAGCGTGTCCAGGTGGATTTCTGGGACCCGGAGGACGGCTATTACCTGAACGGCACCTATTACGGTGACAAAAACTTGCTGGCCATTGGAGTGGCGAATCAGGTGCAATCGGGAAAAACCGCCACCACGATCGATTTTCTAATGGAAAGGAAAGTGCATGGTGGCGGAGCATTCACGATTGAAAGCGAGTATTCCCGCTACAACAACCTGGGCGGATACAACGCCGACTATGCCCGCAGTGAAGGGGCATACGCGCTCGTCTCCTTCCTTATTCCACAGAAAGTCGGCGTCGGGAGGTTCGAACTCCTCGGTAAGGCTGCGGATGCCGAATTCACAGGTGGTTTTATGTCGCCGACGACTCACAATCCAAGCTACCGGCAGCAGACGACGGAAACGGATTTGAGCTACATCATCAAGCAGTTTGACGCGCGCGTGATGGCATTTGGCAAGGTCACGTCCTTCAATGCCGTCCAGAGTGATTACTGGGAGGCGGGTATTGGCTTGCAACTCCAAATTTCGAAGACATTAAAATTTCACTAGTCACGAGGGGATGATGGAACAAAGAAAAATCCAACTTTATAGGAAGGGACAGGAAGGACCTATGAAATTCAAACCAATGATTGTCACAGTTTCATTACTCGCTGTCGTCATGGCAATCTCGGGGGTCGCCAAAGCTCAGGACACGATCAAGGTGGGCGTACTGCATTCTCTCTCGGGAACCATGGCGATTAGTGAAACGACCCTGAAAGACACCATCCTGATGATGATCG
>JASHTZ010000457.1 GCA_030040295.1 Terriglobia bacterium
TGACGCGGCAGGGAGAGTGGTGGGCCACATATTGCACTGTCCCGCCGCGCAAAGTTTCGCCCAGCGAATGGTGATGCGGGCGGTGATGACCCATGATGAGGATGTCCGCGCCACGCTCGTTGGCCACGCCCACGATCGCTTCACCCACTTCCCGGGCGCGCATCAGCTCGCTGGACAGCGGGCGCTTGAAGTTCGCGGCTACGCGTTGGGCCTGCGCAAGCAGCTCTTTGCCCCGCTGGTCGATCGACTCCTCTTTCGCATCGAGAGGTGTGATCATGGGCACCTCCACCACGTGCAGAACCGTAAGGTCGGCATCCATCCCCAGCGTCAGTTGGCACGCCAGGGTCACCAGACTCTCTATCGAGGCCGCGTTGTTGATCGCCACCATCACCTTGGGTCTGCCCATGGCACGCCTCCGAGAGGAAAGTGGACGCAGAATATTCCCTCCCTGGACAATTTGCAAGCGGGGACTGAACGAATTGGGCAATATGTGGGTGTGAGCAGGTGTGGACGGGCGTGCGCACGGTCCGCGGCTCTTCGGGGATTGAGGTCAATCGTCGGTTGTAGCGCGGGTGTCCCCACCCGCGGTCTTTCGCAGGTGGGGACACCTGTGCGACAGCCCTTCGGAAACTTGAAATGCTTATGCCGGCTGAAAGGTGAGGGGCAATGCCTCCAGGCCGCGCAATCCCTGATTGTTTCTCCAAGTCAGCGGACCCGGATCAAGGGCTAAGCCGGGCAGGCGCCGAAGAATTGTCTCAAAAGCGATCTGCCCCTCGATTCTCGCCAGGGCTGCGCCGAAACAAAAGTGCGCCGCCCAGCCGAACGCCAGATGGCGGTTATCCTGTCGGCCCAGGTCAAGGCGATTCGGATCGTGAAATCTTTCCGGGTCGCGGTTGGCGGCCGCCATCACCGCAATTACCGCCTGCCGTTTAGCGATGATCTTGCCGCCCAGCTCTGAATCCGCAGGGGCCAGGCGAGCCGTTTGCAGCACGGGCGGCTCAAATCGCAGCAATTCCTCGATGGCGGAAGGCAGCAGGGTGGAATCGGATTTCAACCGCGCCAATTGATCGGGGTTGCGAAGAAGCGTGAGCAGTCCCGTGGCGATCAGGTTGGTGGTGGTCTCCTGACCTCCGGCCATAATAATGATGCTATTGGCGATGACTTCCTCTTCTGTAAAGCGGTCGCCGTCGGCCTCGGCCGTCATCAACGAGTGAACGACACCTTCCCGCGGATGAACTTTAAGGTCAGCGATGGCGGCGCGGAAATACTCCGTCATCTCTTCCAGGCTCTTGATTACCTCGGAAGCGCGTTCGGGGTTATGTTGAAAATTCCCCAGGACCTCGGCGAAAACCTCGGTCCATTCCTTGAGCTGAAGGTAATCGCGGGCAGGCATTCCCAGCATTTCCGCAGTTACAACGGCCGGCAAAGGAACGGCGAAATCGGCGATAACTTCCATCCTGCCCTTTGCTTGCACTTTATCCAGCAGGGAATTGGCAATTTCCTGAATGTGCGCGCGCAGGGCCTCCACCCGCGCGGGCATAAAGGCCTCTGCCGCCAGCGTGCGGATGCGCGTGTGAGCCGGCGGGTTGAGAAAAAGCATCTGTTTCGTGAGAACCTTGGCAATCGGCGTCAGGCTCGAAAGGCCAATTGACTCCAATTGCTCAGGAGTTGGCGAGCGGTTTGCGGAATAGTCGTGCAAGACGGTAAGGACGTCCTTGTAGCGCGTCACCACCCAGGTGTGGAGGTAAGGATCCCAGTGAACGGGATCTTCCGTTCGCAGACGGTCATAGAGGGGATAAGGATTCGCCAAAACTTCCGGATTGAGCAATTGAAAAAGGGTTAATTCGTCTGTCTGGCTTTCCGGGGCTCCCAGGGTTATCACCTTGATTCTCCTTCAGCGGGGGGCATGCTGTTTTCTTCTTCTTTCTCAAGGGTTACATGGAGCGACTCGAGACCTCGCAGATCCAGATTGCACCTCCACTTGGGTGGAACGGAATCGAGCGCCATGTTGGGGAATCGGCGCAAAAGCAAATCAAATGCGATTTGTGCTTCCACCCTGGCCAGGGCGGCACCCAGGCAGAAGTGCGCCGCCCAGCCGAACGCCACGTGGCGATTATCTTGCCGGGCCAGGTCCAGTCGATCCGGATCAGGAAATCTATCGGGATCACGATTCGCCGCCGCGAGCACGGCCACCACCGCTTGCCGTTTTCGAATCTTCCTGCCGCGGAGGATAAGATCTTGAGGGGCCAACCGGGCGGTTTGCTGCACCGGCGATTCGTAACGCAACAACTCTTCGACTGCGGAAGGCATCAGCGCCGGGTCCGACTTCAATTGCTGGAGTTGCCCGGGGTTTCGCAGGAGCGTCAGGAGGCCATTTCCAATCAAGGTGGTGGTGGTTTCCTGCCCGCCCACCATCACGATAATACTGTTGGCAACCACTTCCTCGTCAGTAAGCCGATCACCTTCCACCTCCGCCGTCATCAGGGAATAGACAAGTCCTTCGCGCGGGTGAATCCGCAACCTGGCGATGGCCGCTTGAAAGTAGTCCACCATTTCCGTCACGCTGTTGATGGCGCGCGCGGCGCGTTCGGGGTTGTGTTGGAAGTTCGCGAGGATTTCCATAAAATCCTCGGTCCATTTTTTGAGCTGAGGATAGTCGCTGGCGGGCACGCCTAGCATTTCTGCTGTCACAATCGCCGGCAGCGGAAGGGCGAAGTCCGCGATGACGTCCATCGAGCCCTTGGGCTCAACTTTATCAAGCAGGCGTGAGGCGATTTCCTGAATATGCTCGCGCAGGGCCTGCACCCGCCGCGGCGTGAAGGCAGCGGACGCCAGGCTGCGAATCCGGGTGTGAGAGGGGGCATCCAGAAACAGCACCTGCCTGGCCATGACCCTGGCCATGGGCGACAGTGCGGAGAGGTCGATGGATTCAAGCAATTCCGGAGTGGGAGTTCGATCCGCTGAAAGGTCGCGCAGCACGGTCACCACATCCTCATAGCGCGTCACCACCCAGGTGTGAAGAAGACTATCCCAGTGCACAGGGTCTTCGTTTCGTAGCTGCGTGTAAAGCGGATAGGGGTTGGCGACCACCTCGGGGGCATTGAGGTTGAAGAGGCTGAGTCGCGCTTCGGGGTTGGCTACGGCTATTTCCATGCTCGGCATGTGACATCTCCATTTCCGCGAACCTGCTATCGTAAACCCAAGTCCTGGCGGCCAGCCTGATGGCAGGAAGGGGGACCGCCGCGACGTCAATCCGATTCACCCACAGTTCTTCCCGTCAACGCTGAGCAGCCGTTTATAGTTTGAGGGCGTCAAGATGTAATTCGGTTGCTCGTCTGCATCATCTTCCGGGGATCAAACCCGGAGGAAAGTTCACCGTGTCATGTCAATACCCTACACACCATCCGTGATACACCGTATTGCGATTTTTTCACCTTCCCCTATGCTTAATGAGGCGCCCTTTGCTTGCCGAAGTGGCCGAGGGGTGGAGGTGTGCGTACGGAATTGCGGTTAAGCAATGCGGAAAGCTGCCAGGAGAGGGATGGAATCGACAATGGGTGAGCGGCTCACCGAGTTGGTGAAAGAAAGGGCACAGGCAAGACCGGGTAGCATAGCAGTTTCTGCCGAAGGGGAGAACTTGACCTATGGCGCGCTGGAATTGGAGGCCAACCGTCTGGCAGGCTGCCTGCTTTCAAATGGCGCGGACGATGCTCGACCCATCATTCTTTGCCTGCCGCGTTCCCCGGCGCTTGTCGTCAGCGCCTTGGCAGTTCTAAAGGCCGGCGCGCCTTACGTCCCGATTGATCCAGCGTGGCCGCTTGAGCGGCTAAAATTTGTCGCGGAGGATAGCGAAGCCGCTTTGGTGGTTACTCAACAAGGCCTCGCGTCGGGCATTGCTTCCGATCAATGCCCGGTTGTGGACCTCCAGGAAGATGCCGAAGAGATTTCCCGCTTCCCTGCTTCCCTTCCGCCCCCCACGAGCAAGGCGCAGGATCTTGCTTACATCATTTACACCTCCGGTTCTACCGGCCAGCCCAAGGGAGTGGAGATCACGCACGAGGCGCTTCTCAATTTAGTGGATTGGCACAAGCGGGCATTTCAAGTAACTCCCGCTGACCGCGCCACCTTGCTGGCGAGCCCGGGCTTTGATGCCTCGGTGTGGGAATTATGGCCGTATCTCTGCACAGGCGCGAGTCTGCACATTCCGAAGGATAGCCTTCGGAACAACGCCGAGGGCCTTCGTGACTGGCTTCTGGCGCAGGACATCACCATCACCTTTGTGCCCACCCCGCTGGCGGAACTGATGATGGGTCTGGAATGGCCGCATGCCACGCCGCTGCGGCTGATGCTTACAGGCGCTGACGCGCTGCGCCAATATCCCCCC
The DNA here is from genome assembly GCA_030040295.1 of Terriglobia bacterium. GTDB lineage: Bacteria > Acidobacteriota > Terriglobia > UBA7540 > UBA7540 > Bog-366. Next base: position 4,385 of record JASHTZ010000457.1, read on the forward strand.
AAGGGCCTGCCTTTTCAGTTGATCAACAATTACGGCCCGACGGAGTGCACGGTGGTCACCACATCAGGCGTCGTGCCCGCCTGTGGACCTTCCGGAACCTTGCCTTCCATCGGGAAGCCGATCAGCAATGTGCAGGTCCTTCTTTTGGACGAAAACCTGAAGCAGGTTCCTGCCGGTGCAACGGGCGAGCTCTACGTGAGTGGCAAAGGCCTGGCGCGAGGCTATCTAAACCGTCCCGCGCTAACCGCCGAAAAGTTCATTGCGAACCCCTTTAGCGCCGAGCCCGGATCGCGGCTCTACAGAACGGGCGATCTCGCGCAATTTCGGCCTGATGGCCAGATCGACTTTCTGGGCCGGACGGATGACCAGATCAAGATCCGAGGTTACCGAATTGAGCCCGGTGAAATCATCGCCTGGCTCTGCCGGCACCCTTCCGTCCAGGCGAGCTGTGCGATTGCCCGTGACAATGGCACAGCGGAGAAGGAATTGGTAGCGTATATCGTTACCTCGAGGGAATCCGAACCGAGCGCCGAAGAGCTTCGCCGTTTTCTCCTTCTCCATCTTCCCGAGTATCTTGTTCCCAAAATATTCGTCCTGCTTGAATCGCTGCCACTCAACTCCAGCGGCAAGGTCGACCGCCGCGCCCTGCCTCCTCCGAATGAATCAAACACCCTGACAAGCCGTTCCGTCGCCCCACCGCAAACCTCCCTTCAAGAGGAGGTTCTGTCCATCGTGGCGGATTTGCTCGGTTCGCACGAAATTGGGGTGAATGACAATTTTTTCATACAGGGAGGAAATTCCCTGCTGGGAGCTCAGCTTATCGCTCGGCTTCGAAAGGCGTTCGATCTGAAGATTCCTTTGGGCATGCTCTTCACGGCTCCCACGGTGGCGCAACTCTCCGCGGGGATTGAACAACTGCGAACCGGCCAACCCGAAGAAACGCATGAGCCTGCATGTTCGAATAACGAGGAGCCGCACCCGCGGTCCTGCCACGTTCCCGCTTAGAACCTGAAATATGTCTTCACCACCTCCCTTTCTCGCTGGCGAAGCCGAGGAGATTCTCCATGGAACTCCAACATCGCCCTAACTTCACTAACAGCACTCAAAAAACCGCTCAAACCCTGAAAATTCGTGAAGTGGAATATGCAGATTACAATCAGATCGCTGCGCTCCAAGTCGCCTACAAACGTCCGCTGAAACCATACGAGGAGTGGAAGCATCTTTGGGCGAATAACCCCGCCTACCTATCACTTGGCGGCAGGTTGCCCAAAGGGTGGGTTGTGGAGCGTCACGACGGCAGGATTGTGGGATATCTCGGCAGCATCCCGCTTTTTTACGAACTGGGCGGACAGCGCCTGCTGACGACTGCGGCGCACGCCTGGGTCGTAGAGACGGATTACCGGCCATACTCCTTGGCTCTGCTCGACCTCTACTTCTCTCAGAAGAATATTGACCTGTTCCTGAACGCCACCGTAGGCCCCGCTGGACGCGACTCCTTCAATGTTTTCGAATCCCCGCGTGTGCCGGCCGGCGATTGGGGGCGTTCGGTATTTTCGATCACCAACCGGCAGGGCTTTTTAGCCGCGTGGCTCGCGGAGAAAGCGATTCCAATGGCCAAGCCGTTGAGTTTTGGTCTGGCGGGCGCGCTGGCGATCAAACAAGCCTTTTCATTTCGCGCCTTGCCCCGAAATGGCGCCGGCCACTCCTTTCAGCTCTGTAAGAACATTGATTCCCGCTTCGACGTATTTTGGGATTGTCTCAGGAAAACCAATCCGCATCTTCTGCGGGCAGTTCGCACCCGCGAGGTGCTGGAATGGCATTTTAAGTACGCGCTTGGCAACGACCAGGTATGGATTTTGACGGCAGGATCGAACCCCATTACCGCCTACGCCATCTTCCTTCGGTACGACAATCCTGCGGCCTGCCTGACCCGTATGCGCCTGATCGACTTTCAGGCGCTGGACGGAAACATTGACCTGCTCGCACCGATGCTGGCGTGGGCCCTCGAACGCTGCTCCCGTGAAGGCATCCATATGTTCGAGTTCATAGGGTTTCGCCCGGAAAAAATGAGGGTCATTAACCAGTTTTCCCCTTACGTACGACAACTCCCGTGTTGGATGTATTTTTACAAGGCTGCCCATCCGAAGCTGGCGGATAAGCTCGCTGATCCGAACGCCTGGGACCCGTCGCAGTTTGACAGCGACGCCAGTTTGTGAAGATCGAGTTGATTTTCCGGCGGCTGGGATGATCCGGGATAAGAGCCGTAAGTGGGAATGCCGCACGTGCGGATCGCGAAGGCATTTGCGCGCAGCAGGTTTCTGCTAAATTGAAAGGGAGGAATCGATCAGCCGGTTAAGGTAATCATCGATTGCGGCGCGCAGGGCTTCGGCGAGCCTCTTGTGCCTGACGATATCCTTTTGTTCAAAAATCAGGTATGCCTCTAAAGCTCCCTGGGCCTCCCGAAGTCTCTGCTTGGCGAATTCCAAATCGAGCGGAAGCGGCATGGGCACCTCGTCTGTCTGACTCAACTTCGTTCCTTATATTCGATGAAATTTCTTACGAAAGGTTTGGACGGAAATATGCCGGGGATTTGATGGGGACTGCCGGACGACTTGTCCGAAGTAATCATCCTCCGGCAGAGCCGGAGGCTCGATACGACTAAACCCACCACTTGCTGACTCCCGGAACTGTCAAACTCCGGCTGCCGCCCCGGCAAAGCCGGGGGATCTCCCAGCAGATTAGGCTCGACAAGGCACGCATTGCCTTTGGGAGCGCTAATTTCCTCTTCACGCCAAAATGCCCTTCACCACATCGCCGAATACAAACGTCAGGCGGGCGTCCTGACCTTGATATTTCACGGTCAGGCGCTTGTGATCGATGCCCAGTAGATAAAGCATGGTGGCGTGAAAATCATGGACCGTAACCGGATTCTCCACCGCGGCGTAGCCGAGCTCGTCAGTGGCGCCGTAGGCCTGCCCGCCCTTTATTCCTCCACCGGCGAGCACAAAGGAAAAGCCCTTGATGTGGTGGTCGCGGCCGTCGCCTCCCTGGGACATCGGAGTGCGCCCGAATTCGCCGCCGAACACCACCAGCGTATCCTTCAGCATGTCGCGCTGCTTCAGGTCCTTGATCAGCGCGGCGGCGGCGCGATCGGTTTCCTGCGCTTTGATGACGATGTTGGCTTTGATCTGCCCGTGGTGGTCCCAATCGCGGTGATAGAGCTGGATAAAGCGCACGCCGCGCTCCGCCAGGCGCCGCGCCAGCAGGCAATTCGATGCAAACGAGCCATCGCCGGGCTTCGCGCCGTACATGTCCAAGATCGACTGCGGTTCCTTGCTCATGTCCATCAGGCCGGGCACGCTGGCTTGCATCTTGAACGCCATCTCGTACTGGGATATTCGCGTCAGCACTTCCGGGTCTTTCACCGCGTCGTACTCGATCTTGTCGAGCGCATCGATGGCGTTGATGGAAGCTTGCTGAAGGCCCGTGTCCACGCCCTGCGGATTCTTGATGTAGAGCACGGGATCGCCGATGGCGTTGAACTTTACTCCTTGAAATTTGCTGGGCAGGAAACCGGACGACCATTGGCGCGAAGCGATGGGCTGCATCTGCCCGCCCTTGCCGGAAGAGATCAGCACGATGAAGCCCGGAAGGTCCTCCGCCTCGGAGCCGAGACCGTAAAACACCCACGAGCCCATGCTGGGCCGCCCGGCGAGGATCATTCCCGCGTTCATCACCGCGTGCGCGGGGTCGTGATTGATCTGCTCGGTGGTCATGGAGCGCACGATGCACAAATCGTCCGCCACGCTGCCGAGTTGCTGAAACAGCTCGCACATTTCGAGCCCGGACTTTCCGAACTTCTGGAATTTGTGCTGTGGGCCGAAACAGATCAGCTTCTTGCCCTGAAGCTGAGCAATCTGCTGGCCCTTGGTGAACGACTCCGGCATGGGCTTGCCGTCCAGCTCCGCAAGCTTGGGCTTGGGGTCAAACGTCTCAAGGTGCGACGGCCCACCGGCTTGATAGAGAAAGATGACGCGCTTCGCTCGCGGCGGAAAATGCAGCGGGTTCACTACGCCCTTCGAGGTATAGACCAGCGGCGCATTGTCCGCATACAGAGCCGGGTTCATCAGGCCGTTCAGGGCAAACATGCCGAGGCCTGAGACGCCGTAACCCAGGAACGTGCGGCGATTGATGGCGTTCGCAAGCGTGATTTTGGGGTCCATTGATCGCTCCTTTGGTTGGTAGGGGCAACCCTTGTGGTTGCCCTCCGTCACAGGGGCGGCCACAAGGGCCGCCCCTACGATTTAATTCCTCGTAATCGTCTCGTGCAAATTCACAATCGCGCGCGTCACCATGGTCATCGCGGCCAATTCCGTCGCCGACAGGTCTTTCGCCACTGGCGACTCCCCCACTTGCAGCAGG
>JASHTZ010000458.1 GCA_030040295.1 Terriglobia bacterium
AAGTCTCCTCTGCCTGCAAATATCATGGACGGACACGACCGCAAATGGTTTCCGGCGCGCCGCGAAAATATTCGTGTGCGTATTCCTTACGCGGGTTCCTAAAGGTCGGGATCGTAGTTTAAATTCGGCCGCAGCCAGCGCTCCACCTGGTCCAGCTCCATGCCCTTGCGGCGGTGGTAATCCTCCACCTGGTCGCGATCGATCTTGCCCACGGCGAAATATTTTGCTTCCGGATGCGAAAAATAAAAGCCGCACACCGAAGCCGCCGGCGACATGGCGAAATTCTCCGTCAAGTGGATCCCCGTGTTCTTCTCCGCGTCCAAAAGGCGGAAGAGATCGCGCTTCTCCGTGTGGTCGGGGCAGGCGGGGTATCCGGGGGCCGGCCGAATGCCGCGGTAGCGCTCGTGAATCAAGTCGTCCTGCGTCAAATTCTCCTTCCGCCCGTAACCCCAGCACTCGCGCGCACGCTTGTGCATCAATTCGGCCAGCGCCTCCGCCAGGCGGTCGGCGAGCGCCTTGGTCATGATGGAATTGTAGTCGTCGTGGTCGCGATCGAACCGCTCGAGCAGAGGCTCGATGTTGGCGCCGGCCGTCACGGCGAAGGCGCCCAGATAATCCTCCAGGCCGGTTTCACCGGGCGCAATCAGGTCGGCGAGCGCCCAATTGTAGTGCCCCTCGGCCTTCTCCATCTGCTGTCGCAGGGTGTGGAAGAACCCCGAAACCGACGATCGAGAAGCGTCGGCATAAATTTCAATGTCGTCTCCCACGCTCGCGGCAGGGAAGAATCCCATCACGGCGTTTGCCGTGAGGAGTTTTCCCGAAACGATCCGGTCCAGCAACTTCTGCGCGTCATTCAGCAACTCGCGCGCCCTAGCGCCCACCGTGGCGTCGTCAAGAATTTTGGGATACGTTCCGCGCAGCTCCCACGCCTGGAAAAACGGCGACCAATCGATGTAGGGGACGATTTCACCCAATGGAAATTCCGAAAACACCCGAACGCCCGTGAAGGCGGGCCGCGGCGGCCTGTACTCCTTCCAATCAATCGGAGGTTTGCGGCGGCGCGCTTCTTCCAGTGTCAGGAGTTTCTGGGCGGCGGGCTTGTGCGCAGCGCGCAATTTTTCCTGGTCGCGCAAGTTTTCCTTCTGGAAGGCGGGCCGCGTCTCGGGATTCTTGAGCTGGCTCACAATGCCCACGGCGCGCGACGCGTCCACCACATGCACCACCGGCTCGTGGAAGTGTGGAGCAATCTTCACGGCCGTGTGCACGCGGCTGGTGGTTGCGCCGCCGATGAGCAGAGGGATCTTGAGCCCTTCACGCTCCATTTCCTTGGCCACGTGGACCATTTCGTCGAGCGAGGGAGTGATGAGCCCGCTCAGTCCCACCATGTCAGCATTCTGATCGCGCGCGGTTTTCAAAATTTTCTCGCACGGAACCATCACGCCCAGGTCAATGATCTCGTAATTGTTGCAGCCCAGCACCACGCCCACAATGTTTTTGCCGATGTCGTGCACGTCGCCTTTCACCGTGGCCATCACGATGCGGCCTTCGGCGCGTGACTTGGCGCCGGCTTGCTTCTCCGCTTCCATGAAGGGAAGCAGATAAGCCACGGCCTTCTTCATGACGCGAGCGCTCTTTACGACCTGGGGCAGAAACATTTTGCCCGAGCCGAACAGGTCGCCCACCACGCCCATGCCGTCCATCAGCGGCCCTTCGATCACGCTCAGCGGGCGGACGAGCTTCTGCCGCGCCTCCTCCGTGTCCGCCTCAATGAAGTCGGTGATGCCCTTCACCAGGGCATGCTTCAAGCGCCCCTCCACGCTGCCCTTGCGCCATTCTTCTTCCTCCGCTTCCACACGTCCGCCCTGCTTCACCGATTCCGAAAACGCCAGCAGGCGCTCGGTGGCGTCCGCGCGTCGATTCAGCAGAACGTCTTCCACCAGCTCCAGCAGGTCGCGCGGCAATTCTTCGTAAACGGCAAGCTGGCCGGCGTTCACAATCCCCATATCCATGCCGGCGCGAATGGCGTGGTAGAGAAACGCCGAGTGCATCGCCTCGCGGATGGGATTGTTGCCGCGGAACGAAAACGAAATGTTGCTGACCCCGCCGCTCACCTTGCAGTGGGGAAGCGCGGCCTTGATTTGCCGCGTGGCCTCGATGTAGCTCACCGCGTAATTCCGGTGCTCTTCGATTCCAGTGGCCACGGTGAGGACGTTCGGGTCGAAAACAATGTCGCAAGGGTCCACGCCCACTTCTTCGGTAAGAATGCGGTAGGCGCGCGTGCAGATTTCCACGCGCCGCTCCGTGGTGTCGGCCTGGCCGGTTTCGTCAAACGCCATCACCACCATGCCGGCGCCGTAGCGCTTGACAAGCCGCGCACGCTCCTTGAAGACCTCTTCGCCTTCTTTCAGGCTGAGCGAGTTAACGATGCCCTTGCCCTGAATACACTTCAGCCCGGCCTCGATGACGCTCCACTTGGAGCTGTCGATCATGATGGGCACACGCGCAATATCCGGCTCCGAAGCGATGAAGTTCAGGAACGTGGTCATGGCCTGCTCGGAATCGAGCATGGCTTCGTCCATGTTCACGTCAATGATCTGCGCGCCGCCCACCACCTGCTGCTTGGCAACGCTCAAGCCTTCTTCAAACTGCCCGCCCAGAATCAATTTGGCGAATTTGGGCGAGCCCGTAACGTTGGTGCGCTCGCCGATGTTCACAAAGTTGGTTTCCGGCCGAATCACCAGCGGTTCCAGCCCGCTGAAGCGCGAAAAGCGCTCGACTTTGGGCGGCACGCGGGGAGGGAAGTCCTTCACCGCCTCGGCAATCGCCCGAATGTGCGCGGGAGTTGACCCGCAGCACCCTCCCACGATGTTCACGAAGCCGCTCGAGGCGAAATCTCGCAACTGTTCCGCCATGATTTCCGGAGTCTGGTCAAATCCACCGAAGGCGTTGGGCAGACCGGCGTTGGGATAGCAGCTCGTGAAAATCGGCGCGAGGCGCGAAAGTTCCTCGATGTGCGGCCTCATCTGTTTCGCCCCGAGCGAGCAATTGATTCCCACGCTCAGCAGCGGCGCGTGGGAAACGGAGTTCCAGAACGCTTCGATGGTCTGCCCGGAAAGCGTGCGGCCGCTCAGGTCAATGATGGTTACAGAGGCCATGAGCGGCAGGCGCTTGCCCGTATCCTCAAAGAATTGCTGCGCGGCGAAGAGCGCGGCCTTGCCATTGAGCGTGTCAAAAATCGTTTCCACCAGGATCAGGTCCACTCCGCCGTCTACTAACCCGCGGATTTGCTCGTAGTAAGCGTCGCGCAATTGGTCGAAGGTCACAGCTCGCGCAGCCGGGCTGGAAATATCCTGCGAGGCCGATGCCGTGCGGCTGGTGGGGCCCAACGAGCCCGCTACCCAGCATTGCCGCCTGGGATTTTCCGCCATGAACGTGTCCGCGGCGCGACGAGCTACCTGCGCTCCGGCACGATTCAGGTCAAGGATGCGGCCTTCAAGACCGTAATCCTTCATGGAGATGGCTGTGGAATTGAAAGTATTGGTTTCAATGATGTCCGCGCCCGCAACGAGGTATTGCCGGTGGATCGCCTCAATGATAGCCGGTTGCGTGATGTTCAGGACATCGTTGCACTGATGCAGGTCACGCGGGTGACGGGCAAATTCCTTGCCGCGAAATTCGACCTCGCTCAGCTTGTGAGTTTGGATCATCGTTCCCATGGCGCCGTCGATGACCACGGTCCGGCTTTCGAGCGCCGCCACGAGCGAATGGGAGGTGGGACTTTCGTCCATAATCTTGAAGGATGCTTCCTCCTACGCTACCGGTTCGATGTGCCCGGCAAACGCTTTCATTTCTGGCAAGTGCAGGGGCTGTTTCATCGTCGCATTTCAGCCTTGAACTTCATAGTACCATGCCTATCCAAATTGGACACCGGCAACCATCGCGCGCATCATGATAAATTTGGCCTGGACGATCGCGCTTATGCTAACAGTGGCCGTCTCCGTGCGGTCTAAGGCTTTATTTAACCACCTGTCTTTTCATATACATCGTGGGTTTCTCGAAATAAGTGTCTTTGTTATCATCAACATCGTAGGTTCAATCAAAACCCAAAAAAAATTGCGCTTTGTTTTCATCAACATCGCAGGTTCAATCTTCATTTTTTGATTCCCCGCGCCGAACATGCCGAAATAGCTAACCCCTTAAATATCAGATGGATACGATTCTGACATTTTGTCCATTCAGCCTTCAACCGCTTTTGTTTTCAAGTATATCGTAGGTTCAGCGGTGCTTAGCGAATTAAGCCTTGGTTCTCGCATGTAGCCCTTTGATCCCATCGTAACCACCGATTGTGCGACTTGGACGGCATTTTCGGCCAAAAATCGCCCCTTCCAGAATCCGACGATCGACTATCCGAAGATGTTAACCGATGAGTAAATCATTGTCAAGTGGTCATCGGAGCATTTAACCCCGAAGCGCCGGCAAAAAGTGTGGATGGCAGTGCGCGGCGATGGGGAGCAGCCAACCTTAGGTCACTGCCCGCTCGAGCCTGCGGGAATAATCGGCAAAATGATCTGTGAAGGCCGCGGGCCATCGTGGTAAACGGTGTTCACGGCGATGGCCCAGCGACGATTATTGTTCAGCGGCTCGCCGGTGTTGGGATTCACATCGAAGCGGGGAAAGTTGCTGCTGGAAATATCCAACCGAATGCGGTGGCCCCTTTGAAAGAGCAGCGAGGTGGGGTACATCTCGATGGTGAAGGGATAGACTTCGCCGGGAGTCATCATCGTCGCGTGCTCAAGCGAGTTGCGGTAGCGCGCGCGGACGATGCTGTCGCCGATATTCAAATCGACACCGGCGGGGAAGTCGTGATTGGGGGGATAGACGTCGATGAGTTTGGCGGTGAAATCGGTGTCGGGAGCAGTGGAGGATGCCCAGAGCTTGACGATGAGGCGGCCTGTGACCTCCACATCCTGCTGCAAGGGCGCGGTTTGAAACACCAGAACATCGTTGCGCGCCGAGAGCGGCAGGTTGTCATCACAAGTCCAGATGCTCATGCTGCAACGCTGGTCCTGGGCGCC
>JASHTZ010000459.1 GCA_030040295.1 Terriglobia bacterium
ACCCCGCGTCGCTCGAAGCTCTCACCCGAGTCGTCGACCGTCTGGGGTTTTTGTTCGTAGCGACGCGAGGCGTTTCCTCCTGCAGCAGTTTTACCGCGGGAGCTCTGCGATGTCGAGTCGTTGACACGGGAGTCTCTAAATTACTAAGGTCGTGGGTGCCTTTGGCACCCGACGACGAACTATAAGGGGTTTCTTGCGAGCGGTGGCGGTCAGGCCCCTTTGAGGGGCCAGCCACCGGAAAACCTCCGGCTCTGCCGGAGGATGATTACTGACTTACGGACAATGCTTTCTTGTAAGTCATTGATTTAGAAAGATTTATCTTCGCACAGGCCTGTTGATCCACGCATTCCCAGGGTTTGCAGCTCCACCAAATTTCCGAAAATCCCTCGGTTGTCCTTCGTATCTCGCTGAAATTACGGACGTTATCCAGAAGCAGCAACGGCTCCCCACTTTGCATCTAATGCCTTGTACTGGCCAAAGCAGGCAAGAGACGAAGGCCAGTGGTGGAAGGAGGGCATTAGCCATGAAACGATTACTGATGGCTTCGGCAGTTGCCCTTTTGGCATTGGTTAGCTTCGCGCCCGCAGCATCGGCGCGGGGCGGGTTCTTCGCTCGGCCCTACGTTGGAGTGGGAGTTTACCCCGGCTTCTACGGTTTCTATGGCCCTTGGTATGGACCGTACGGCTGGTACGGACCGGGCTACTATTACGCCCCGAACGCGGGTGAAGTGGAAATTTCCACGAAGCAAAAGGGCAACCAGATTTTTGTCGATGGCGGTTTTGCCGGCCTTACCGGCCAACTGAAGAAGTTCCCCCTCCGGGCGGGCACTCACACCCTTGAGTTGCGCGATCCCAACGGGAAAACCTTCTATCAGGAGCAGATCAACGTGATTGCCGGAAAGAAGCTCAAGATTCAGTCTGATTACGCCAAATAAGTTTCAACGCCTCCCCCCAGCGGCGCCACGGCCAGCGCAATCGGCCGTGGCGCCCCACCCCTTAGAAATCCCAGTGAAAAAATTTAATGCCTGATCGTTATTCCTCCACACGGGGTACCGCCGAGATTTTGTAGCGCGAGAAACATGAAAACCGCTGCAACGGCCCGCGAGAAGGAACCTGGCCGACGGTCTTCAGTGAATGGGTTGAATGTTATGCAAGGCCCGAGTGGCACGCTCGGTTTCTTCGGCGCGGCGGATCGCCGAATTGATCATCATGAATTCGCCCACATTTTCGAGCGTGAGCATTCCCACCAGCTCGCCGTTATGCTCCACGGGCAGGGAGCGGCAACCCGAGCCCTGGAGCACCTTAACGGCCTGCTCCAGCATGTCGTGCGAATCCACCGCCATGAAGTCACGCCGCATCGCGTCACGAACGTGTTTTTCCGTCCCGCCCTGGGTAATTGCGCGCACTAGGTCCTCACGCGTCAATATGCCCAGCACGTGACTGCCAAACACCACGGGAAAATCCTGCTGCCAGCCCGACAGAATATGATCCACCGCCGTCGCCAGGGTGTCATCAGGCAGGAGTGTGCGAATGTCCCGGACCATAACTCGCTGCACGGGGATGCCGCCCAGCGAACTCCGCATCATCACCATGCCGGCCTCGCCGCTTGCTCCCACCCAAACAAACAGGGCGATGAAGAGAAGGAAAGGGTCAAAGAACAAGCCGAGAAAGCCGAAGACGAAGGCGATGGCCTGGCCCACGTGCGCCGCCGCTTGCGTGGCCTCTGTGTAACCCATGCGCTTGGCCAGCAGCGCCCGCAGCACGCGCCCCCCGTCCATCGGGAAGGCCGGAATGAGGTTAAAGAGCACCAGCCAGACGTTGACCGCCAGCAAGCTCACCCAAAAATCGTGCCCGGTCCAGCTAATGATCTCGATCTGATGGAGTGTGGGGAATCGGCCCATCGCCACGAGCAGGCCAAAGAGCACCGCGGCGATCACCACGTTCACCGCCGGTCCGGCAAAAGCCACCAGCAGTTCCTGGTTGGGGTCCTCGGGCATGCGTTCAAGCCGCGCCACGCCGCCGATGGGAAGCAGAACAATGTCGCGGGTGCGGATGCCAAACCGCCGCGCCGTGAGCGCATGCCCCAACTCATGCAGCACAATGCAGCCGAAGATGACCAGAACAAAAAACACTCCGAAGAGGGTTCGATCGAGGTTGTGGCTTTCCACCCAGGCGGCGACAATGATGAATCCGACTAACAGCAGGAATGTCGCGTGCATGTAAACATCGATCCCCATCAGACGGCCGATTTTCCATGACCACCGCATGACCTGTCCCTCCCTTCTTCCAGCGCCGGCAGAAGTTCAAACGCATCTCTGCTCCGCCACCAGGAGCGCCCAAGTTAATTTTAACTCGTAGCGTTCAGCGTGTCTTGCGCTTGTCATTGAAGAAAACCGGAATTTCAGCGGCTGCCCCGGCCAAACCGCCGTGCTCCGAATTTGGATTAGCCAATCATCTATTATGACGATGGGGTGCAAGCAAGGGTTGCTGATTTCTTAGTCCCTGGATTGGGCCTGGCGCAAGGGCGGGCGGCCACCGCATCGATGATGCAAATCAACCAATTGGTTGCGATTGGGGAACAAGCTCCTCGGCTAAAATTCCAGGAGCAGTGTCACTTCGGGTACCAGGCTTACCAATTGCACCCGCACGATCTCGTTTTCCTCTTTCAGTGTTGCTGTTCCCTGGGAGGCGGAATGCCTCTTTAGATTCCGGTTGTACTTGTAGATCGATACGCTCGTGGGATGGTTCGGGACGATCTTGAGCGTCAGGTGCAAAAGGCTTTTTCCCCAATCCCAACGCTCATCAAGAAGCTCAACTGCGCCCATCGTAATATGGCGGTCGGTGCCGATTAGTTGCGGACGGCCCAGAAACGGGCGCAACGAGATGATTTGACAAGCATGAGCGGGCAGAACAGCGGCATATTCGTAACGCTCGCGTCCCAGGAACCGCTCATTCCAGAAATCGTACAAAAGGTATTCCGCCTCCGGGTCGAGACCTGCCTTTTCGAAATTCAAAACCACCCGGCGCGCGGCGGGCGGCGACAGGTAGGATGGCACGGGAAGCTGTTCGAGCCCCGCGGGCTTTTCGGGTAGCGCTTCCAGCCGCTCGTTTTCCTGCTTCGCCGCTGCCAGTTCTGAGGCGATGGTCTCCTGCACGCCGTAGCTCTGCTGCCGGCCCAGCAGGCTTTCGTTTCGAGTTTCAGTTTCGTACGCGCCGCCTTGAAATGCCGGAGGCATTTCACCCGGGGCGCAGTCCCAATTGAACAGTCCGGCCACCGCCCACCGGCCGTAAGGCCTCACAACGTGGAGCACCCAGACGTGGCGGTCCTCGGCAAGCGGATAGAGGTCCAGGGGATGGATGTCCGCGACGGGCATCACCTTTCGCAACATCTCGCGCCGGTCTTCAGGGAGACTGGTCATGTCGTCCCCCAGCATCAGCAGTTGTCCCGAAAGTCCCAGGATGGAAGTCCAGGTGGCGGCCTCATCGCGCGTGAGAGGCGGGCGCACCACCAGTACGTCAGGGTCGGCGTACCAGGTGATGTTGTGGGTGTAATATCCGCGGCGCATGGCGGCCAGCGCGGTGCGCACTCCGCGGAACGAAGGCGCCTCGCCATCGCCCACTACGTCCCCTCCCAGACGCGCCGCTTGCGCGATGCCCATGGATTCGGTTGGATATTCGGGGCCGCAGGCGGAGAAGAAGACCCCAGGTTTCGCGTTCATCGCCTCGCGAATCACCCGCAGGGCATCGCGGAAGGCTGCATTCGCGGGCAGGCTCGGGTCGAACGCGCGAACGCGATTTTTCGCCCACAGGTCGCGCGTGTCATTTTCACCATCCAGCTTGAAATACTCGAATCCCCACACCAGCGTATGCTGCCGGTAAACTTCCGCGAGGAACTTAATCAATTCCGGGTTGGAAAAATCGGCGACGTAAGTTCCGAACCAGCTTCCCATTTTCGCGTTCCCGTTTTCATCGTGGAGAAACCAATCGCGGTGCGCGTCGTAAAATCTCTGGTCCGCGTTGCCAAATACGGAGAGCCACAGGCCGGGTTGAAGCCCCTGGGCTTTGATCTGGTCCGCCAGCCACTGCATTCCATGCGGAAACTTCGTATTCGCATCGGTCCAGCTTCCCCCGATGGGTCCATTGCTCTCGCCCCCGCCTGCCACTTGCCAGCCCGAATCAATGAGGCAATAGCCAAGGCCGAAGGCTTGGTAATCCCGTGCCGCCGCGCGCGCGTTTTTAAGAATTTCATCCTCAGTGACGGCCGCGAAATACCTGTACCAGGAGCACCACCCCGCGGGAGTGTGCGGCCAGGCGGTTTTATCGAGCGGGGCATAAAAAGGCAGTCGCCGGGCGTACACGTCATGAACTACTTCCAGCCGGCACAGGGCAGTCTCGTTCAAATGCGTGCCTGCACGGAGGCGAAAGCCTGTTTCAATAGGTTCGAAAAATGTTTGGCGAGACCAAACCTGCAAGGCCGCGTCGCGGAAGCGGTCAAAAACCGCGTTATTCAAGCCGCTCGCTGCCCGTCCGCACGCCATCTGGAGCACATCGTCGTGGAGATCTTCCAGCCGCGCCTGGATGGGTTCAGGGCCGGCGTGAATCTCGGCTTCAACAAGGGCGGAATCTTCTTCTCCACCCGCCAGCCCGCGCACACATATCGCCAAGGCGGAGTCGGCGCTTTCTAAAGCAATCGTGAAAGACCGGGGGCTCCGAACCCGCACCAGGGTTTCACCCGCGTGCTTGCCGGGAGTGATTTCCAGTTGCGCACCCTGCGCGTCTGAGGAAAATTCTGCGCCACCGGATTTAATCTCCACTCGCATCCCGGTGACCCAAAGCTCCTCTCCGTAGAAAAGCTCCAGGTGGCGTTTGTCGGAGGACAAGCGCACGGTCCAAGCCTTCGAGGTAGCCGCGGAAGTCGAGGGCGGATCCGCTGCGCTGACTTTCTGCGGTTGAGCGACTCCCGCCAGCGCAGTGCCTCCCAGGCAGGCATCCTGTAAGAATTCACGACGTGAGCGCGTTCCCAAGGAACCTTTAGATGGTTTTTTTTGTTTTTTTCGCATGAGGGGTTTCGAACCACGCCGGAATCTGCGGCGCAATCCTCCTTGCCAAAACGGCAGGAGCGACGCTTGCGAATTCTAGCATGTGCCCGCGTGGACGGCGGGCTCTTTGTTCAGGCGCTCGGATCAGACGGCGGCACGCCCGTGCGCTTGCAACCGCACCCTTGAAGTGGATTGCCGTCTGTAGCGGCAGCCTCCGGCATTTACCAATAGAACTTCAGACCAAATTGAATGAGGCGCGCATTGGTCTGTGTCCCGCTGATCTTCCCGAACTGCGCGGTGTTTAGGAAATTGAGGATGCTGGGAGCGCTGAAGTCAGCGGTATTGGTGAGGTTAAAGACCTCCGTGCGGAACTCCAGCGACTTCGTTTCCTTGATTTTGAAGGTTTTGAAAATGGACGCGTCGAGGTTATGCACTCCGGGACCCACTGCTTGCGTAGCCGCGCCGCCCAGAGGTGCGTAGTTGGTCTGCCCGACGGTGGTCGCCGCGGCCGGATCCGCGAATGCCGCCGCATTCAGCCAGTTGTTCACGTTGTGCGGGCCGGCGATCACATTCTGGCCGGGAACCAGCAAGGCATGGCATCCCAATCCTGTCGTGGTGGTGTTTTGGCAGCCGATGGTAAAGGGCTGGCCGTCCTGAAGGTCCAGAATCCAATTGGTTGACCACCCACCCACAAGGGCGTTCAACACTCCGCCGCGATTCAGGTAATGCTCACCGCGGCCGAAGGGCAGATCGTAAGTCCCGCTGACGTGGACAAGGTTGCGCACCTGGAAGTCGCACAATCCGAAATCCGCCTGGATTCCGAAATTCTGAAGATAGTTGGCGCGATAACCGCTGCTCTGCGCGTCGTTGTCCAGCTCGTCAAGCGCATCGCTTCGGCAAATCGAATAAGTGTAATTGCCCAGCAGGGTGAAGCCGGAGGAGAATTTGCGTTCCAGATTGAATTCCAGTCCGTTGTAGTTGCTGTCGCCATTGGGACGGTCGTTGCTGCCGCCGGAGGCAAATGCCGGGTAGGGAAGGTAGGTGAAGAGGTTCAAGCTGGGAGGCAGGACCTCCGCCACCTGATTGATGGAGACGTTCGACTCCAGGTGGCGAGTCTGCGACCCGGCATAGCCAACGGAAGCCGTGGTGCTGGGCGAGAGCTGATACTGAAGCGTCAGGTTGTAGCTTTGGGTGGAAGGATCTTTCCAGGCAAGCTGGGAGCTCACCAGAGAAATGCTGCTCAAGTTCGTGTTGGAAGCGACCAGTGGAACATTGGTGAGGCCGTTTTCAAGCAGGCCGACGGAATTGTTGGGAGTAATGGGCTCGGCGGAATTCGGCGGGCTGAAAGAACTGCTCACCAGGAACGGATAGCTGTTGGCGCCATAAGTGGACAGGCCAAAGTCCTCCTGGCCGCCGTAGAAAATGCCATAACCGCCGCGCACCACCAGTTTTTTCGCCGCATGGTAGGCAAAGCCGAGGCGCGGTCCCCAGTCATTGGATGGAGAGTTTTGCCACACCGTGCCGGTGGTGGGCGTGAACGCAATCCCGTTCGACGCAAGCAGGGTAACAAAACCGGAGGGAACCTGGTTCGCCCGGCTTTGCGCAATCAGGAACTGCCCGCCGGTGAAATTAAGTCCCGGCGCCATGTTCGCTTGCGACCCGAAGTACTCGCTCGGCTGGGCAAACCAGTCGTAGCGCAGGCCCAAATTCAAAGTGAGGTTTTGGGTGACGCGCCAGTTGTCCTGCGCGTAGCCGCCGTAGAAGGTGCGTCGATAATCGGCAAAGGGCCGGAAGTTGGTGGCCGCAACGGAGCTGGCGCCGCCCACATTGTTGATTCCGCCCGGCACGGTGCTGGCCATGGGCGTCAGCAGAAGTTCTGACGCTGCCGTGCTGCCGTCGGTGGAATTGATCACCGAGGTGTATTCGCCGCTGAAGCCGAGGGTGCCGCGCGGGTCAGGCGGGCTGATCATGGGAAAGCGAATATCCTCAAACTCAAAACCGACCCGCAGGTCGTGGGTTCGAATAACCTTCGTCAGATTCTCGGACACCTGCGAGGTGATGCTCCATTTGTTGCTGGGTAGAAATGCCGGTGCGCCAAAACTCGCCAGGGATCCCATACTTATGTCCGGCAATCCGCCGTTTTCAAACACCTGCGGAACACCGGCAATTCCATACTGGCCGGGAATATTGGTGAGATCGTTTCCATCGTATTGAAGCCGGATGTCGTGCAGGCGGCTGTATCCCAGACGAAATTCATTGATGGTGGTCGGCGAGAAAACGTGAGTTTCGCTAAGGGCTCCGTGTTCAGCAAAGGTCGTGCCGCTGCCGGGGCGGTCGGGGGAGCCATCCCCGACACCCGGAAACGGCCCCGGATAATCCAGGGAGGAGCTCGAATAGCTATAACTGCCGAACATGGTGTCCTTCTCGCTGAAATTTCGATCAACGCGGATATCGAAGGTATTTTGGTTGTTGGCTTCCACGGGCGCGTCCGTAAAATCATCAAGCACGCCCGGCCCGTTGGCGACGGGGTAGAGGTCCAGGAGCTTGATGGCGTTGGAATCCAGGCGCGCGGCGGGAAGAATATTCAGATTGCTGATGGCGGCAGCGGATGTGAAGCTGGTCATACCGACCAGTGATCCTGTATAAAAGGGATCGCGCACGTATCCGCTTGCGGTAGAGGTGAGTCCCGTAACCGGATCCACCGCCCCCTTGGTGACGGGCCGCGTGGTGGCGGGATCGAAGATCGTCCCGGAGGGGAAAACGCGTCCCAGCAAATCGCTTCGCGTTCCGGTCTGGTCCGCAATCAAATCCTGAAAATTCGTGAAGCCGCTGTTGCGCTCGGCGGCAGTGGGAATCGATTCGACATAGGTCAATCCCTCGCGAATGCGTGTCCCCTGATAGTCACCGAAGAAAAACGTCTTGTCCTTGCCGTTATAAATGTGCGGGATCTCCACCGGACCGCCCACGGTGAATCCGAACTGGTTTTGACGGTATTCGGCAATCGGCTCGTTCGACGCGTTGAGGAAAAAATCGTTGGCGTCGAGCCCGGAATTGCGGACGAACTCCCACAGGTCTCCGTGGAACTGGTTGGTGCCGTTCTTGAGCGCGGCATTCAGGACGGCGCCTGCGGAGTGCCCGCCAAACTCCGCGCTGTAATTGTTGGTTTGAACGGTGAATTCGCGAAGGGCGTCGGGAGGAGGCAGCACAGCATAGTAGGCCTGGTTCACCAGGTCGCCGATGTCGCTGTTGTCGTCAATCCCATCCAGCAAATAATTGTTCCACACCGGCCGCTGGCCGTTGGCTGCGAAGCCGCCGCTGGCCTTCACGCCGCGTGTGTCGGACTGCATGAAGGTTGTCCCAGCGCTAAGCTGGGCCAGGAAGGTGGAATTCCGGCCATTCAAGGGAAGATCGACGATGGCTTTTTCCCCCACCTCCTGCTGCACCGACCCGTTTTGCGTCTGGAGTTGAGGCGGCGCCCCGGTGACGTTCACCGACTGCGTCACAACGCCGGGGTGAAGGGTAAAATTCGCCAGCACCTGCTGTTGGATGTTCACGTCGATGTGGCGTTGCACGGCTTTCTCGAACCCGCTCATCTGCACGCTCACCGTGTAGGTGCCGATCTTGACGGGGCTGAAAACATAGTTTCCCGCAGGTCCCGTCTTGGTTGTCTCGATATAAGCGGTCGCTTCATTTTGCAGAGTTACCGTAACTCCCGGCATCACAGCTCTGGACTGGTCCTCAACCGTCCCCACCACCGAACCTGTATCCACCTGAGCCCACAACGGCTGAAGGAAGACCGATGATACGACCAAGATCAGGGCTAACCGAAATGACCATCCTAGCGTCAGATAATCTCTTGAAGACAACATCCCTCACCCCCAGAGTTTGACGAACGCGGACCTCGTGGGTCCCATCTAGTTGTGAAAAGTCATCGACTTGCTCGTGACTTGAGACAAGAAACCAATATCCGTGATTGCCGATGCCGACCTGGACTCATACGAACGATCTGAATGCAAGAACCACTGCGGACTGGGTGCAAGTACCACTGCGGACCACCAGAGGGTAGATCAGCGTCACCGAGGATTCTCTTTCGAGCAGTTCCCACTTTCACTTCCTGTGACGCCCGTTCATACCTAAACGGTTCCCTCCGATTTGGGGAATTTCTCTTTCCTGCCGAAGTGCGATCTGCAGAGAAAAGGCTGGTGCGTGGTGCCTTGGTGGTTCACAACGCAATTCGCCACGGGGCAGCGGCGAATCGTAATTCTTTCATCACAAAGACACCAAGAAAGGCAAGGGCCACGATTTGAAAAGGCTTGGTGCGTGGTGCCTTGGCGTCTTGGTGGTTCACAACGCAATTCGTTGGATCCCCTGCTTGATCAAGGCTGTATTGAAATTTACCAGCAAACCGAGCCGGTAGCCGGAGAGCTTGAGGTAAGTCAAAACCTGCGCCTTGTGAACGGGCAGCAACGTCTCCACGGCTTTAAGTTCTACGATGACTCGGTTCTCCACGACCAGATCCAGCCGCAGGCCCGCATCCAGGTGAATGTTATCGTAGACAACCGGCAATGACACTTGGCGTTCCACGTTGAGTCCCCGTTTCTTGAGTTCGTGCACCAGGCAAACTTCATACACGCTTTCCAGCAGCCCCGGCCCCAGAGCCATATGCACGGCAAAGGCAGCATCAACAATCTTCGAAGCCACTTCATCAGTCCCTCTCGGGATGGGTTCTCTTGGTGCCTTCGTGTCTGTGTGGTTCATGTGTTCTTTTCACCACCAAGGCACAAAGACACCAAGCGGGCTTTTAGGGCAGTCATCCGTTTTTCTTGGTGCCTTCGTGTCTTGGTGGTTTATAGGTTCTTGTCAGCTTCCCGCCCCCCAGAGATGCTCGGGTGGTCTTAGCGGTTCGCCGATGAGTGGAGAAACGTACGTCCAATACTCTTCCGAAATGCGCGCCTGCCGAGGAACATAGCGCCTGGGCATCACTCGCTCGCGCTCGCTCACCTTGGCCAGCGGCACCAATTCCAATTTAACGCTGTATCGACGCGTGGACTTCCGTCGCAAGGCCACCATCACGTCCGATTCGCCGGCCACTGCGGACTTCACGGCGAAGCGGCCGATTTCTTCCGCCTCGCGAGCGTCAACCGACGACCGGCAGAGACCGAATGCCCTGCACAGGATGCCGGGTTTTTCGCTTCGCACACGCACTTTGAGCTGTGACGAAACCAGGTTTGCCAGCTCGGCGGCCACTCCTCCCACCAGCGGCCGCCCTTTCGCATCCAGATTGTTTCCGTGCGAGGCGAAAATCATCTTGCCCTCGGCGTCACGCACCCCTTCCGCTACCACTCCCACCGCCCATCCGCGCTTTTGGAGGATTCGGTCCACACGGTCCACAAATTCGCGCGTGTTGAAGGCATGTTCGGGGACATAAATGAAGTGCGGCGGATCTTCATCGTGCCGGCGAGCCAGGATGGATGCGGCGGCAAGCCAGCCGACGTTGCGGCCCATCACCTCAATGATCGAAACAAGAGAGGGAAGCGCGCGCTGGTCAAGGCCGATTTCTCGCACCGCCGTCGCCACAAATCGCGCCGCGCTGCCAAATCCGGGAGCGTGGTCGGTCTCGCACAAATCATTGTCGATGGTTTTGGGAATTCCGATAGTGTTGAGCGCGTAGCCTTGAGCCGCCGCAGCGCGGGAAATTCGCAAAGCCGTGCCCATGGAACCGTTCCCGCCGGCGTAAAAGAAGTGCCGAATTTCCTGTTGGCGGAAAAATTCAAGAACGCGCTCGATGTGGGCGTCGGTCACCTCGCCCCGGAAACTGCCGATCATGGAGCCAGGCTGGTCCGCCAGGCGCGCGATTCGAGGAAGCGGAACTCTCAGCAGATCGAGGACATCTCCTCGAAGCAATCCCGCAAGTCCTCCTTGCGCCGCCCAAAGCCGCCGGAATCGCGCGTGGCCTTCCTTGACCGTCCCAAACAGGCTGGCGTTCAGGACCGAAGTGGGGCCACCCCCATGCGCGATAAATGCGTTCGCCTTGGACAAGCCTTTCCTCCTCTTAGGCTTAACCCCTTCTTGGGAGGTGTTGTGGCACTTCGTGGCAGGGTCGTGTGGTGGTCCCTCTTGAAAAGCTTGAGTAGCCACAGTGAATTCAACTCTGCGCGAAGTTTGTACAGCACAGAGAAACTCCCCCCCGCCGCGAGGGAACCCGGTCACTGGGCCGCCGCTCGCCGCGAACTTCTTGCCGCCTTCCGATGCTTGATTATGCGCTTCGGTAGAGCTTGGTCATCACGAATTCTCGATGCCCCAAAGCTTCGGCGGCGGTCAGCCGGCCATTGCAGGTTCGAACCATCATGCTCAAGAGCTTCTCGCCGGCCTGGTCAAGCGACATGTCACCCGTTAGCATCCCCGAGACATCCACATCGATGTGTTCGCGCATCGTCCGGCAAGTCAGGGGATTTGCCGAGATTTTAATCACCGGCTCGATGGGATTGCCGACGATA
>JASHTZ010000004.1 GCA_030040295.1 Terriglobia bacterium
TGGCGCGGAACCGGCCGGCGCGCTCGGGCGGCGGGGAGCTCGACCTGGTGGGATGGGATGGCCCGGTACTCTCGTTCGTGGAGGTCAAGACGCGCACCAGCGATGCGGCCGGTCCGCCGGAGACGGCGGTATCCAAGGCAAAGCAGAAGCGCATTGCGCGGGCCGCCAACGAATACCTTCGACGCCTGCGCCGGAAGCCCGTGAGCTACCGGTTTGATATCGCGAGCGTCGCCTGGAATCCCGAGGTGGGGCTTCAGGTTCGCTTGATTAAGGACGCTTTCAGGAATTAGATGCGGCGCCGCCGGCTCGAGGCTGAAACTTTCCGTTTGCTGCCGGTTGTAAGTTGTTAGCATTGTGGAGAAACGACTTTGCCTGAACTTAGAAAAGACGCAGTAACTGGCCGCTGGGTCATCATTGCCACTGACCGCGCCAAGCGGCCCTCGGATTTTGTGCGCGACAAGGTAAAGGTTCGCGGCTCGGGCTTTTGCCCGTTCTGTTACGGCAACGAATCCAAAACACCTCCGGAAATTCTTGCTTATCGGAGCGACGGAAGCGCCCGCAACGCCCCCGGATGGTCGTTACGCGTTGTGCCGAACAAGTTTCCGGCGCTCGGAATCGAAGGTTCGCTGAATCGCCAGGGTGAAGGGCTCTACGACAAGATGAACGGCATCGGGGCGCACGAGGTGATCATTGAGACGCCTCGGCACGAATTGACCCTGGCTTCCCTGCCGGTGCGCCAAATCGAAGATGTGCTTTGGGCCTTTCGCGACCGCATCCTTGATTTGAAGAAGGACCGCCGCTTTAAGTACATCCTGATTTTCAAGAACCACGGCGACGCAGCGGGCGCCTCGCTTGAGCACACGCATTCGCAACTCATAGCGCTCCCCGTGGTCCCCAAGCGCGTCACCGAGGAAGTGGAGGGCGCGCGCGAACACTACAACTTCAAGGAGCGGTGCATATTCTGCGACATTTTGCGGCAGGAAACGGAAAGCAGGATTCGCATGATCGCGGAGAATGACGGATTTGTGGCGATTGCTCCCTTTGCCTCGCGCTTCCCTTTCGAAATGTGGATCATTCCCAAAACACATCAATGCGCGTTCGAGGAATCCCAAAAACGCGAATTTGAGCAACTCGCTCCCCTGCTCAAGGACATGCTGATGCGCCTGGACCGTGTGCTCGAATCCCCGGCTTACAACTTCGTCATCCACACCTCTCCCATTTCCGAACCTGCGCACGATTATTACCACTGGCATATGGAAATCATGCCCAAACTGACGAAGGTAGCCGGCTTTGAGTGGGGAACAGGCTTTTATATCAACCCGACGCCGCCGGAAGAAGCAGCAAAATTCCTGCGCGAGGCGGCAGTGCCAGTCGGAGCTTAAAGGCCCTGTGAATAATCGCGATGGACATTGAACTCAAGGTGGAATGTTATTCCGGGTATCGTGCTGACGAACGGCCGCAGCGCTTTGCGTTTCCGGGATCCGCGGGGACGCCGGCTTACGAGGTCGAGGAAGTCCTGGATCAGTGGTACGGTGTGGATTACCAATGCTTCCGGGTGCGCGCCAATGATGGCAACATTTATATTCTCCGTCATCAGGCGAGCGAAGACTGCTGGCGCCTCGAGGCATTTCGCCGCGCCTGAGGCCTCTCGTGGAGATTACACTCCCGCGCAATTAGAGAGGCGTGCGAAGCCCATGCGGCAAGCGATTCCACACCGGAAATAGCATGACGAGGCTGCGGCTCCCTTATTCGCGTAAAAGGGAGCGGCGGGAAGATATGAAAGGTGAGACTGTAGTCTCCACGGCCCTGGCGGTCCTTGTGCTTTTGACCGTCCTGGCGATCAAGAGTAAATGGAATCCTGCCGCCCTGTCGGATGCTGCGAGTTCGGCGGAAGAATTTATTCTCAACACTGCGGGCATTGGCGGCCAGGTGCCCGATATCGCCGGCTATGAACGGCTCAAGGTCTTCCGCTTGGGCGAATACCGCGCCGGCCTTTATCGCGCCACTCCCGCGCCGTTGGTTTTCGCCCCGGGCAGGGTCGTTATCTACGACAAGGCGGACCAGCCGGTTTTCAAATTGGAAACCTTGGAAGGGTCAAAAGATCCCTGGTCGACTCTTTATGACTTCAACGGCCGCAATGGCCTGACCGCCGGGAGCCGCGAGCGCACTAATTACGCCCGAGATCTGACCGGCAATGGGGATCCGGATATCATCATCGGCCAATACACAGGTGGAAGCCACTGTTGCACCATCGCCACGATCGTGGAACTCGGCAAAAGCAAGGTGACCTCCATCGGCCGGATCGACGGACTCGATGGCCTGCCCTTCGAGGGCCTGGGAGTGCGCAAGCTGAACAAGGGCGTAGCCTGGCAATGCCTTGCCCATCGGCCCTACATGACCGCTTGCGGCGATCACTTTGACGCCGCCGACGTGCTGGCCATCTACAATTTCAACGGCACGCGTTTTGAGGATCAAACCAGCAAATTTGGGGATTATCTGGAACAAGTTTTGCAAGATGACCTGGCGAAGTGGAAGCAGGAAAAAAATCGCACCATGGATCTTCTTCAAACTCTCGCTGTGGATTACGCTGCGGTTGGCCAGAAGGACTTAGGAAAGGAATTCTTCGCATCCGGTTTGAATCAATTAATGCCCAGTCTTCAAAGTCGCAACGTGGATCCCAATGCGTGTCTTGAAACTCTGCAAAGCCTGGTGGATCGAATTCCCCCAGCCAACGTGCAGAGTCAGTGAACAAGGTGAGGCGCGAATGAAGAGCCGCTCGCCAGTGCACCACCTCCCGTCCCCCTAAGCGTCAACTCTTTTTCATCAATACCAGAATCCAGTCCGCGTAGGTGGGTGTTATGGGTGCAGGCCAGGTGCCGGTGGAATCCGGCGTGACATCGCCCAAATCGTGCCGCTCCGCTGACTTGGGGTCGAAATAGAAGGCTCGATAGTTTACCCCGCCTTCGAGATTTGTTACTTTGGGAGCATTCCAGGCAGGCGGAATGAAGATTACGCGAACCTCTCCGGGGATTCCCGCTGCGTAGGGCAGGATGTAATTGTCCTTGCTCCAGTGCGGCTCGGTCCAATCCGTGTGTGGATCGAAGCGCCACCATTCGTATTGCGTCAGCAGCGCCTTGCCCAACCCGACGTGGGTCGAACCGGGAAGCTCCGCGGCCACGTCCCACGGCACATTGCCCCACGTGCGGCCATGAGGAGAAGGCCCGAAAGGCCGCTGGCGCGTGTTCACTTGCCAGATGCCGTTCGCGCCGTAGGTGTGTCCGCCCGCGCCGTTCAGAATGCACGTCCAGAACATGAAGCGCTGAATTTCCTGCCGGCTCGCTTCCATGATTCCCTCGTAACAGACTTCCCCAGCCAGCACGGGGATGCGCGGCATCTTCAATTGCGCGCTGGTGATTTTGTTCTCGGTATTGGGAATGCTTTTGCGATCGTCATGGCCGGTTTGGAGCATGTCGAAGTCCAGAACCGTGGGATCCAGCACCTCGCTGCGGCCATTGTGAATGGTCACCGGGTGGTGATATGAATCGATGCCGTGCACGTATCTCGAAACTTCCGTCCAGCCCTGCTTCTGGGTCTCCACATCCTCTTTCGGAGTTTTCGACAAGTAATAGGGCATGGCGCCCTCGCCGGCCAGACACCACACGACGGGATATGCTCCCCAGCGCGCAATCAGATATCGCCAGTGCTTCTTGATTTTGGGAACACCCATCATGGGCAGGAAGTATCCCCAGCAGGCGACAATGCAGGGAGTCAGACCGCACTCGACGAGATGGCGAATGCGCAAATCCGCGGCGTCGAAGTATGCGGGATTGATGCGTGCGTAATCCGCCTCCCACGGATATCCTGCCTCATTCGCGCCGCGGGGATCGAACGGCGGCATGTCCGGATATAAACCGGCGATGATTTGAATGACGGCGAAGCCTTTCTTGACACGGTCAGCGGCCAATTGCTGAAAATCCTCGGGCCAGTGCAAGCGGCTGCACAGGCCCATCCACCATGTGTCGCCCAGCCAGAAGAAGGGCGTTCCGTCCTCATGCTCAAAATGGCGCTGGTCCGGAGCGACGCGCATGGGACCGTGCTTGCGAAGCGGATTTTCGCCTTCATAAGCCGAGACTTCCAGCGTGCCGTGATGACCGTTGAGTTCCCCCTTGTCGCTCGCGACGGTGCGGTAGGTGTAGCGGCCTGGGTTCGAGGGAGCAAATCGAATCCGCCAGGTCTGTTCTCCTGCCCAGAACGCTGGAACCGTCTGTTCGCGCCCCTGCGGGTCAGTAAACACAACGTCCAACTCAAGATCGTTAAAGGGATCTGTGTACGCCTTTTCGGAGTTGTATGACCACTCCGTGGCGCACCGGGCAATTCCATAACGCGCTGGATCTTCCGCATCAACGTTCTTCTTCTCTCTTCCGGTTGCAGGCTTCCTCGCCGCATCCGCCGCGATCGGAATCGATCCGGCCGCCAATGTCACGCTCGCCTTCTCCAGAAAGAATCTCCGACTCACTTTGCTCATTCCACCCTCTTCATTTCAGGACTCACAACGCAGTTCAAGCGCGTATTCAAACGGGCTGGCGATTTTAGCCCGATGAATAAACGGAAGCAAATGATCTCCGGCGCACGGAAAGTTCGCGAAACGGAAGCCCATCTGAACCTTGCCTCACGCTTCTATATAGTGTACGTTAACGGCCGGAGAAAAATGCGAACCCTTAAACGGAAGCTTTGCTGGGCGGCAATGCCCTGCCTGTTGTT
>JASHTZ010000460.1 GCA_030040295.1 Terriglobia bacterium
TGCTCTGGGCGGCTGGCGAATCTGCTGGTTTCCTGCGGCGTCGCGCCCGGCGACCGCGTGGCCGCGCTGATTGAAAAGTCTCCGCGCGCGGTGTTCCTCTATCTGGCTTGCTTGCGTGTTGGGGCGGCTTATCTACCGCTCAATACTGCCTACACGCTTGAAGAAACTGGTTACTTTTTGGGCGACGCGCGGCCCAAGGTGATGATTTACCCGCCCGAGCGCCGTGCGGAAGTATCAAGTCTCTGCCGCGGCCACGATATTCCGCATTTGTTCACGCTAGGGCGCGAGGGAAATGGAGACCTCATCGAGAAAGGCCGGGGCATGCCGGCGAGCTTTCGCACCGTTCAGGTTTCGCCGAATGACGTCGCGGCGATTCTTTACAGTTCCGGAACGACAGGAAAGCCCAAGGGCGCGATGCTTACGCATCACAACCTTTTCTCGAACGCGCAAACGCTTGTGCGGGCCTGGGGTTTCACGAGTGGCGATGTATTGCTTCACGCTTTGCCGATTTTCCATGTCCACGGGCTGTTTGTTGCCCTGCATTGCGCTCTGATGAGCGGAGCGCGAATGATTTTTTTGCCTCGATTTGACGCCGAGCGGGTTTGCACACTGCTGCCGCGCGCCACGGTTTTCATGGGCGTGCCGACTTATTACACTCGCCTGCTGGCAATGGAAGATTTCGATCGCGCCAAGTGCAACGGGATGCGGCTCTTTACCTCCGGGTCTGCGCCGCTGCTGACAGATACATTCGAGCAATTCCGCCTGCGCACGGGACACACCCTCCTGGAGCGATATGGGCTGACGGAAACGCTCATGAACACCAGCAATCCCCTTGATGGGGAACGCCTGCCGGGTTCTGTCGGATTGCCGCTCGCAGGAATTGAAGTCCGAATTAGCGGGCAGAATGATCAGCCGCTGGCGACGGATACGGTGGGCGAAATTCAAGTTCGAGGCCCCAACGTTTTCGCCGGGTACTGGCATCGGCCCGAGATGTCCGCAGCCTTCTTTACGCCGGACGGATTCTTCCGCACCGGCGATTTGGGAAGGATGGATGGCAAGGGTTACGTCTTTATTGTTGGGCGCTCAAAAGACTTGATCATCAGCGGCGGCTACAACGTCTATCCCAAGGAAGTTGAAGACTGCATCGACCGCCTGGAGGGCGTGCAGGAATCGGCGGTGATCGGTATGCCTCATCCCGACTTCGGCGAGGCGGTGATGGCCGTGGTTGTCCCGCGTCCCGGAGCAAGCATTGATCCCGAGGCCATTCGGCTCCACCTGCGCGATTGTCTGGCGAACTATAAATTGCCCAAGTTAGTCACAAAATCCCTTGAGTTGCCCAGAAATTCGATGGGGAAGGTGCAGAAAAATCGCTTGCGCGAAGCGTTTATGCCAAAATGGATGGAATTTGTAAAGAGAAGGCAAGGGTAAAGGACGGGGATAATCTCAACGACTCAGGCATGAAAGGAGCCGGATTGCTGTATAGTGGCGAAGGTCCGGAAGCGGAATCCCCGGCTCACAGCTTCTCAGAATTGGTGGAGCTGAATTCTGAACTTAGTCCCAGAGGTGCTTCATGTCTTTGATCACAGGGTGCACGTATGCAAATCCCGCCGGTGCGGCGCTACCCATTCCCCCCGTGGCAGCGGCCGCGCCATCCCTTGCGCCTGCGCAAGGGGATCACCTGTTTGGTGATGTCGTGGGCACGATCGAAACTTCTTTCCAGTTGATTTTCGGGGGTGGCGCCAACTGGACCGTGCGGATGCGCAATTACAACAGCATGCTTCAAGTTCTGTGGAATGGCTTGAGCGGCGTGGATTTTGGTCACGGTAACAATCCGCCCCTTGTCAACCGGAACGGCCTGCCGGAGCCGGACGAGCACTCCCACGTTTTCGGCGGATACTCAAGTCTCTTACAGTGGAATCTATGCGAGATTGTGTGTACCGGCTTTCCACCTGAAGGGGGGGAGTCGCGCCGGATCGGTGTCGCCTCGCGCGCCTGGAAAACCGCCGTTCTGAGCAGCCTTGACAAACTTTTAAACCATTTGGTGGACAGCACAGCGATTGCTTTTTACATCGCGACTCCGAATGCCATCCGCAACGCCAACCCAGGTGCCGTCCGCCACGTGCCGATGTCACTGACCAATGCCGTTACTTATGCCGCCACGCACAACGGGCCGGGAAAGAACCGTGTCACGCAGGTTCTGACCACCTACCAGATCCTTCGAAATTCTGTTACCGGTTTGCTCGATCGGTTCGAGGGATCGGAGAAGGTGTTGAACTATCCGCAAGATACATGGACGTAGCGGACTGGGAAAATACCTGATGGCCACCTCCCAATTTCAATGAGGCATTCCCGGAATGTCGTCGCGATCTAGACGGTTCTCCAGGTTATGTCCATCCAGAGCGAGACCTCAGGCGGATTCGGTTTGTAGTTTTAACATTTCCCAAACCGAGGATTGCGGGATACTCGAATTCGCACGAGATGGGCGCAAGAAATTAGCCCAAACCTCGGCCGTTCGGATTCTATCGCCTGAATTGAGTCGGTTTAGCTAGTATTTTCGGAAAGGAGTTTTGTAATTCAAGCTCAAATCCGCATTACTGGAACGATTTCACCAGATCAGTGCGATTTACGAAATTTTCCGAAAATTTCTGTTGACTTGGCTTCACTAACCAAGTGATGATTTATCTGCACCAGCGGTCAATAGCTGGAGCAATATTTTGGTAAGGCGTCTGCGAATTCTGAAACAGAAAACCATAGGAAATGAAGATCGCCTGATGGAAGGCATTGGGGGACAGTTTACGGCTACGGCCTGAGTCGGGGCATTGCTGGCTAATTTGGATTTCCTATGGAGGGTGAGATCGGCAAGTCGCCTAATGCCATGACCGGTTTGAGCTTCCTCCCCACCATGCCGTGAGGTCCGAGCAAGGCAGCCTTCGGCCGCCCTGACGCGGTGACGCATCCTCCGGTCGATAAGCTCAAGAGATGGCCGAGTGGCAGGTGCGACTTATGCATCCGAGAGGGAAATCCGCTCCGCCCCAGTGACGGAGTTGGATTACACCCCTTCCACCCTGCTCCCCAACCCTGATCTGAGTTCTGGCTATCGTCGTTATCTCTCTTTCGTTTGGCGCCCTACCGTGCAGCAGATTTGCACAACGATGCTGCGTTCTGTGTCACGGTGGAAAGAATCTGCTCGGGCCAGTCGAGGAAGCTCATGGACAAAAATATTCCGGAAGGACTTTCATGCGTGTACGCGGCGTTGCCGACGCCATTTGGGGAGGATGGGGCGCCCCGTTGGGAGGCTCTGGAAGCTCTGGTGAATTTTAGTCTCGAACACGGCATGAAGGGGCTCTGCCTGGGAGGCACCACGGGAGAATACGCCGCGACCAGCGTGGAAAATCGGCGCGAGATTTACCGCCGGGTGACGCGCCAGGTGAATGGCCGCGCACGATTGGTTTGCGCTACTGGCAGTGAGCATGCAGGCCAGGTCAAACAACTGGGTCGCGACGCGGCGGAGTGCGGGGCGATTGCCATACTTCTTCCTCCGCCCACATTTCTTCCTTACGCTCAGGAAGATTTGTTTGATTTTATGGCGCAAGTCGGGGCTGATTCACCTTTGCCCGTCCTGATCTATAACATTCCACAATGCACACGCGATTTGGGAATAAACAATGTCCTGCGCCTGGTTGCCACGGTTCCGAACATCATCGGCCTCAAAGACAGCTCGGGCAGCCGGCCCAATTTCGCAATGATTGAGGCGGCGCATGCCCAGCAACCGCTGGCTTTCATGATCGGGAGCGATGACTTGATCCTGGAAGCGTTCCAGCACGGTGCACTGGGATCGATTTCGGGAATCGCCAGCGCTTGCCCGGAGTTGATTCTGCCGCTCTTTGAGGCCCTTCGCGCGGGCAAACTGGAGAAGGCTCGCACCCTGCAAGCCCGTTTGGACGAATTCATCTTCCACATCCGCGATCTTCCATCACCCTGGGCGATGAAACTCGCGCTGCAAGTCCGCGGTCTGGACATGGGAACGTTCGCATGGCCGATGGGCCCCAGCCTGCGCGAAAGGGCTTGGGAATTCCAAAACTGGTTCACCGGTCAGGCTGCCTCCTACGAGGCGGTCGCGCCGACCCCCGCGGGAGCCAAGCAATAAGGTCTCCCTAACACGGATTATTCATGAAAATGGGAGAATGAAACGGACCGAAGTGAGGTTCACACAGAGTTCACGGAGTCTTTGACCGGTGGAATCAGCGAACTGTTAGCTCGCAGAGTGCACAGAGAAATTTTCCGGGTTCTCTCCGTGCCCTCTGTGCCGTGACTCGGCGGGCTCTGTGAGAAACTCTTTTCCCCCCACCATCGCTACAAGAAATTCATGAATAATCCGGGTTTAATGTCCACGGTTTAAGTAGTCCGGAACCGTAACATCCACAGGTGAAGCTCCCACGGGCACTGTCGTGATAAGTAGCGAGCGGTCTTTGCTCAGGCTGGTGGGGTCGGCGTGTAGAATGGCGAGGCTGGAGGCGGCCCGGTCTACCACCACCAGGATCCGCTCGTCGGGCGTCAGCGTAAGGGCGAGCGGCTCCATGCCGATCTGCGTTGAGGCCAACAATTGCCGATTGGGAACGTCCAACGCCTGCACCGTTCCATCCCCGGCATTGGCGATGTAGAGGACGCTCATGTCCCGCCGGAAGACCCCCGCCACAGGTTTGAGACCCAAAGGAAATGTTTGCTCCACATTGTCGTGAAACGCATCGACGATGACCAGCGTGGAGGAGCTTCCTCCCAAAATAAAAATCTCGCCGCCATCAGGCTTCAGTAGCAGGGCCGTGGGCCGCACGCCAATCTCGATGTGAGACAGCAGTTTGTGTCCAGGCACGGTGGCGGCAGAAATCTTCTCCTCTCCCGTATCCGCCACGAACACCTTGGAGCTGTCCGGCAGAATCACCATGGGGCCGGGAGACTGGCCGACGCCGGTCGATCCCAGAACTGCGTGTGTGGCAGCGTCAATAAATGTAAGCGTGTCGGGAGAAGCTGCCGCGACCACCAAAGTCTTTCCATCGGGGGCGAGTGCCAGATCGGAAGGCGTGCCCTCCAGCCGCATGTGGGTGGTGACCCGGGGAATCCTCGCTTCCGGAGCGCCCCCCGTTATGCCATCGCAATCAAGGAAGATAAGCTGCCGGTCCACAGGGTCCAGGAGGTAGGCGAAGCGGCCATCGCCGGAAAATACCAGGTCTTTGGCGCTTCGGCCCACGTCAATCGTGGTGAGAATCTTCAGGTTGGGGAATGCCGTAACACTGATTTTGCCCTCCTCGGATACCACGTACAGTTGCCTTGCACCAGGGCGTTCCAGAACGCGCACCGGGTGCGGGGCAACGGCAAGGGCCGATGTGGCCCGGAGCTGCGCAAGATTGACCGCGGTCAGTGTCCCACTTTGATAATCGACCACATAAGCCGTGTAGGGCGCGAGGGGTCGAGCGCGATGGCAGGAAAGAGAAGACAAAGCCAAAAGTAAAAGCGCTAATGGGCAGGCGGAGCGGCAGGTTTTTCCAAGGCGGTTCCTCGAAGGGAGGCTCATCGTTATTTTGCCATTGACCCTTCTGACCGTTTTGCCGTAACGGGGCTGCGGGCCCTCGGAGAAATAACCCGCGAAGCGCTTGGGTTTGCAGTGCTTGCCAGTGATCACTTGCGGCTCGCGGCTGGCGTGATGGTCCTGCCCAGCACTCCGGCGATTGCCGAGGCTTGCTCCACCAGCGTTTCAAATTGTTGGGGAAAGAGAGATTGGTAACCGTCGGAAACGGCGTGGTCAGGGTCGGGATGGACCTCCACGATCAGCCCGTCAGCCCCCACCGCCACCGCGGCGCGCGCGAGCGGAATCACCTTGTCGCGCTTGCCCGTGCCGTGGCTGGGATCAACAATAATCGGCAGGTGGGAAAGCGCTTTGACGGCGGGAATCACGCTCAAGTCCAAAGTGTTGCGGGTGTGATCGGCAAAGGTTCGCACGCCGCGCTCGCACAAAATAACGTTGTAATTTCCCTCCGACAGGATGTATTCGGCAGCCATCAGGAATTCATCCAGCGTGGCGGACATGCCGCGCTTGAGCAGCACGGGAAGCCTGGAGCGGCCCACGCGTTTGAGGAGCGAAAAATTCTGCATGTTGCGTGCGCCCACTTGCAGCGCGTCAGCGTATTTTTCCACCAGATCGCAATTTTCCGGGTCGATGGTTTCGGTAACGATCAGCAGGCCGAAATCGCGACGGATTTCCGCCAGAATCTCCAGGCCTTCTTCGCCCATGCCTTGAAAGGCGTAAGGCGAAGTGCGCGGCTTGAACGCTCCTCCGCGAAAAAGGCGCGCCCCGGCCTTGCGGACGCACTCCGCCGCGGCGCGCGCCTGCGCGCGGTTTTCGATGGCGCAGGGGCCGGCGATGATGGCCAGCTCTTTTCCGCCCACGGTTACGCCTTCCTTGGGCGGGCCAATGTGAATCAGTGAGTCCTCGGCCTTGACCTCGCGGCTCACCAGCTTGAAGGGCTTGGAAACTCGAATGGCCTCCGCGACGCCCGGCAGAGTTTCGAACTCCTCCGGCTCGAGCGGTCCAGGATTCCCGGTAATACCCACGGCCGTGCGCTGCGCCCCGGGCATGGGGTGGGCTCGAAAGCCCATCGAGGCGATTTTCTCGCACACGCGGCGAACGTCCTCTTCGCTCGCCTGCGGCTTCATGACGATCAGCATGAAAGCGTCCTTCTGTAATGTGCTAGCCTTGCGCGCGCCTTGGTAGTCTAATTCAGGGCGGCTTCCCTTACAATGCATGGTGGCATGGTACTGTGCCGACTGCCGGGGCGCCGTTACGTCGAGCCAGAACCCATTGCTAAGCCGTAATCCCATTGTCAATGACGCCGGCTCCTTGTTATAGTGCCCTCCTTGCCGCCGGCGCTTCGATTTATGGCGGACAAACCGGATGCTTGCGAGGTAATTCAATTATGCGTTCTTGGAAAGTATGGCTGGCAATCGTGGCGCTTTCAGTTACGTCGCTGGTAATGGTGGCTTCACCCGTTGAAACCCAACACGGTGTTGACACGTCGTTTCTCGATCGAAGCTGCGCGCCCTGCAAGGACTTCTTTCAATTCGCCAATGGCGGATGGATGGCGAAGAATCCCATTCCGGCCGCGTATCCCACCTGGGGGGTGGACAATATTGTTGCCGAACACAATCGCGACGTGCTCCACGAAATTCTCGAAGAAGCCTCTCGGGATACCACGGCCGCACACGGAAGCAACGAACAGAAAATCGGTGATTTTTACGCCACGTGCATGGACACGGCGAAGATTGACAGTGAAGGTTTGACGCCCTTGCAGCCCGAACTGGACCGGATCAGCCGGATTAATGGCGCCCCCGCGCTGGAGGCGGAGATTGCGCATCTCCAGTCCCTGGGCGTGGATGCGCTTTTCGGCGTGGATTCAACGCAGGACTTTAAGAACAGCAGCGAGGTGACGGGGGAAGTTGACCAGGGTGGATTGGGTATGCCGGACCGCGATTACTACACGCGTGAAGACGCAAAGTCCAAGATGCAACGCGACGAATACCAGAAGCACGTTGCCAAAATGTTTGAGCTGATGGGCGACTCGCCCGCCACGGCGGCGTCCGAAGCGCAAACCGTCATGGACATGGAAACGCAACTCGCCAAGGCTTCCGAGACGGAAGTGCAACGCCGCGATCCACAAAATGTTTATCACCGCATGCCCCAGGCCGGCCTGAAAACCCTGGCGTCGAATTTCCCTTGGGAGAACTATTTCACCGCCGTGGGCCTTGCAGGCAAGGGCGATGTGAACGTGACGGCGCCTGACTTCTTCAAGGAAATGGGCAGCATGGTCTCCGCGCAATCTCTGGCCAATTGGAGGGTTTACCTTCGTTGGCACCTCATCAACAACATGGCATCGAGCCTTTCAACTCCCTTTGTTGAAGAAGATTTCCACTTCAAGGGCACGATCCTTCAGGGAACCAAGGAGATTCTTCCGCGCTGGAAGCGCTGCGTGCGATACACGGACCGATCGATCGGCGAGGCTTTGGGCCAGGCGTATGTAAAAAAGGCTTTTCCTCCGGAAGCCAAGGCGCGCGCCCTCGCCATGGTGAATAACCTGGAATCGGCCCTTGCCGACGACATCCGCCAGCTTCCCTGGATGAGCGAGGCGACGCGCAAGCAGGCCTTGATCAAGCTGCAAGCCATCAATAAAAAAATCGGCTATCCTGACAAGTGGCGCGACTATTCCTCCCTGAACATCACGCGCGGACCCTATGTCGAAAACGTTCTCCGTGCCGATGAGTTCGAATTTCGCCGGGATTTAAGCAAAGTCGGCAAACCGGTGGATCGCACGGAGTGGGAAATGACGC
>JASHTZ010000461.1 GCA_030040295.1 Terriglobia bacterium
TCCTGATTTCGAATTATCCCGCCATGACCATTCGCCCCGGCTCGATGGGCCGGCCCATTCCCGGAGTGTATGCCGCCATCGTGGACGATGCGGGGAAAGAACTGCCACCCAATACCCTGGGCAACCTAGTGGTGAAACCCGGATGGCCCGGTATGATGCGCGACATCTGGAAACAGCCCGAGCGCTATCAATCCTATTTCCGCATTCCGGGTTGGTACGTGACCGGCGACAGCGCCTACAAAGATCCGGATGGCTATTTCTGGTTCCAGGGGCGCGTCGACGATTTGATCATCACCGCGGGAGAAAATGTCGGGCCGTTTGAAGTGGAAAGCTGCCTGGTGGAACACCCCGCCGTGGCGGAGGCAGGAGTGATCGGCAAGCCCGACGCGCTGCGCGGGCAGATCATCAAAGCTTTCATCTCGTTGCGTCAGGGGCACGTGCCGAGCGATGACTTAAAAAATGAGATCCAGAAATTCGTAAAGCAAAAACTGGCAGCGCACGCTGCGCCGCGCGAGATTGAATTCAAAGAGAAGCTGCCCAAGACCCGAAGCGGAAAGATTATGCGGCGAGTTCTGAAAGCATGGGAACTTGGATTGCCGACCGGTGACATTTCTACACTCGAGGACTAGACGTTTCCGCCGTCGCGATTCTGAAAACATAATGGGGACCTGAATCTACCACCCGCAAGGAAGAAAAAAAGAGCGGCTCGCGGCCGCTCCCTTAAATTCTTCAGTCTTCTTCGTTGCTGAGCTTCGGAATGGTTTATTGAGCTTTTGACCCGAAGACGAGTTCCTCCTCCCATCCATTCGGGCGGATTGCGGTTACTTTTTGCGCGTTTCCATCCGTAGTGCTGTCCACTTCCGTCGTATCGTTCTTCTTCGGTTGGGTGACGACTTGCGCATTCACCGTCGCAACGACCTTGCCGTCTTGGGAGAACGTTACTTTGGGAGATGTGGTGTCTTTAGGCACTCTCATATCGTAGGTCCCCGCCGGCAACGTTTCGCCGTTAGTGAACTTTGTGGTGCTGCTGAATGTGATGTCCGCCGTTCGGTCGGAACTCTTATGGCCCCATGCCCCGAACGCAAGACAAGTGGTACCGAGAATCGCTGCCGCTAGGCAGACAACGGATTTTCTTCCAAGCAGATACATAGACTGCACAACCTCCTATTGGTTTGAGACGGAGCGGGGACCAAGTGATTGCGAAGCGGCAGCCGCAAGTTTTAAGCGCGTAGGGGGGCTTCCGCAGGGCATAGGAAGCCCCCGTGCTGCCATTCATCCCGTTCCATAACACCCTGCACTTGATTTGACGTAACAACCTGCCCTCAGGTTGCACCC
The DNA here is from genome assembly GCA_030040295.1 of Terriglobia bacterium. GTDB lineage: Bacteria > Acidobacteriota > Terriglobia > UBA7540 > UBA7540 > Bog-366. Next base: position 1,336 of record JASHTZ010000461.1, read on the forward strand.
GCCGGTTTCAGCGTGAATTCTCACCAGTTTAGGCGCAGCGCGACTTGAATTTGGCGCGAGCTTTCCGCAGAACTGATTTCGCCGAATTGCGACGTCCCGACGATCAGCCCCGGCCGATCGAAGTTGGAATGATTGGTGAAATTAAAAACTTCGAGACGAAACACCAGGTTCGACTTGTCACGCAAGGGGAATTGCCGCTCCAGAGCACCGTCCCAGGATGCAAACCCCGGGCCGGTGATTACGTTCCGTCCTTCATCTCCCGGAATGCTGTACGTTCCCTGTGCATCGGTGAAGATGGGAGGAGGGACGAAGGCCACAGTATTAAACCAGCGGTTGGGGTCGCGCTGGCCACGCGAAAGGTTCGCCTCACCGATCAAGTCCGGGCGATCCGTGCCGTTGGATTGCGTTCCGCTCAAGGCCGTTGAAAGAACCGCGGTGAGCGGCTGGCCGGACTGGAGCGTAACAATATCCGCAAGCTCCCACCCGTTCAACACATGACTCGAGACCCCGCTCCTCGCCCACCTTCCACTCGCACCCAACGGCAACTTCCAGATGCCCGAAAACGTCAAGCGTTGCCGCATATCAAAATCGGAAAGGCCGTACTCAGCACCCATGTCGTAGTTGTTCTGCGGCTGGTCCGTCCCGTCCAGGCCGGAGGCCGTGTCGATGGACCTGCCGTAAGTGTACCCGGCGACAAAGGAAAGTCCTTCGGAAAACCGCCGCTCCATCCGCACCACGAGTGCGTTATAGTTGGAGTTAACATCTGTATCGCGTATAAACTGATTAGAGCCTGGCTGAGGATGATAACCCAGGCGCTCACCCGGCAAATTCGGCACACCCTGATTCTGAAGGCCGCGGCGGGGAAGCTTGTGCCCATCTGAACCGACGTAACTCAGAGAAAGAAGCGTATGGCGCGTGAGAGCGTGCTCGTAGGCGAGGCTCCATTCGTAGACATAACCGTTTCGAATGTCGGGCGGCGAGGAGATGGCGGTGGGTTCCTGGTTCCCCAGTGTGTAGGCGAGTTGATAGGTCACAATCGGAGGCGCATAAGACTGTCCGCAGGCCCCGGGGCCGTAAAACCGGCACAGATCCAGCCCCAGAAGGAATTCGGTGAGCGGTGCGCTCAAGCGCGTTTCGGCGGTATAGTCCAGCTCCATCAGCGAATTGAAAATTCCGAATCCGCCGCGCAAGGCATTTGCTCCGTCGCCGGTGAGATCGTAGGCGAAACCCCAGCGCGGCGCCCAGTTGCTCCAGTCCGGCTTGATGAGCGAATCGGGCAACCCGGCTTGCTGCGAAGTTATGAATTGCAGGCCGTAGAGTGTACTGAGCTGCTGGATCAAGGGGTTCGCCTCGAGTGCCGCCGCCTGCCCGTGGTTGTTCAGCACAATGAATCGCTCCGCGTCGGTCGGATCGAGGATTGAAGCCCGCCCATCGATATTCAGGACAGGGGAATAGAACTCCTCGCGCAGGCCGTACGTCAGACTGAACCGCGGCGTAAGGTGGAATTCATCCGTGAAGTAAGCACCGAAATAATCCAAACGGTCGTTGCCCCCGGAATTTCCCGCTTGGGCGTAGGAAAGGAACGGCCGCCCCAGAACAAAATCCGAGAATGCCGACCCGGAAATCGAGCTCGCGCCATTATCGAATTGAAAGACTCCCTGGCCAAAATCTTCTACCAGGTAAAAGAGCCGCAACCTTCGCAGGTCTCCGCCAAACTGCATAGTGTGCCGGCCTTTGATCCAGACGGTGTTGTCCGTGAACTGGAAAGTGTTGTCCTTGCGGTCCTCGGGTTGAAAGATGTCGCTGTCGCCCATGTCGGCGTAACCGGGTACGTCAATCGCCGGAATCCCATCGTTGGTCGAACCCGGCGCGCGGGTGATTCCGAGAGCCTGCAAGAAACCGCTGTGGATGTTCTCGCCCTGCTTGGTCCCGCTGAAATAGGAATATCCGAAGCGCGCATCGTTCGCGAACGTGGGCCGGAAGATGGACGTGAGCCCGAGCGCCAGGTTGACGCCGGAGTCGTGCACGTCATCTCCAAAGCCGGGCGGGGCCGGAGGGTTGTTGGCAAAGCTGTCCGGAACGAAAGGCACGGTTTGGGCGTCTCGTGAAATCAGAATTCGGCCAAAAAGATTTTCTTTTGAACTCAATTCATCGTCCACCCTCGCCATTCCCTGGTCGGCATTCAAGCTGTGCATGCCGGT
>JASHTZ010000462.1 GCA_030040295.1 Terriglobia bacterium
TCGCCTGGTTTGGGAGTTTCCGGCAGCTCGCGGCGCTCAAAATAGCCTCGAATGCTGGCAGGAAATTTCTGCATCAGATTATTACCCGCTGCCAGCTCATAGGCTTGGTCGGTGGTGGACTCATCGGGCATGGTCGGTCCGGATGCCACCATGGAGGGCAAATCGTCGGGCACGTCGGAGATGAAAATCGTCACTTGCCGCGCCGGGTAAGCGCATTCGGCCAGCCTGCCGCCCTTGACCGCGGAAAGGTGCTTGCGCAGAACATTGATCTGCTCGATGGGAAGGTGCGAGGTCACCATGGCGCGGTTGAAATCGATTAAATCGGCGAGCGTAATGACGGGATCCATAGGCAGCGCGAGAATCGCCGAGCCGCCGCCCGAAACCAGGAAGATGACGGTGTCCTCGCGCCGCAGGTGGGAGACCAAATCGATCGCGGCGCGCGCGCCCTCAAGACTTGCGGCGTTGGGAAACGGGTGCCCGCCGACAAAATATCGGAAGTTGGCGAGCTTCTTGGGAGCTTCGGCCGGGGAAACGGAGACTCCCGCTTCGATTCCTCCCGCCAGAATTTCATCCAGCACGGCGGCCATGCGATTGGCGGCCTTGCCGAACGCCACCACGCGCGGCGGGCGGGTGAGCGGATAAACGCCCTCGCCGGCCAGCAGCACGCCATCTTCGTATTTCAGCTTCGCCTGCATGGCGTGGCGCACATCAACAGCCGCCAGCGTCTCATGAAAAATCTGCTGCGCCAGTTGTTTGCCGTGGGAATAATCCGGCTTGGTCCTGGCCGCGGTTTGGGCCGTGGTGGTCATGCGGCAAACCTCGCGAGCGCCGTCACGCGATCGTTCCGGCCTGTGAGCATAACTCCATTATTGGAGTGCGGGCCGGGAAAGGCAAGGGATTCGGGGCAGTGCCTCAGTTTGAATTCTGGGCCCGGCTTCTCACATCGCTGCTCGCCACGAATCGCTTTAGCGGCGCTCTGCGCCCCAGATGAGGTGTGGCCGCCAAAAGGAGCAGTAAGACAGGGTCAAAACTTTGCTGATCCCGGCCTGTTCGCGGTTCCTCCATTTCGATAGGTTTGAGAAGCCCTCACTGTAGACCCAATTCGAGGTGGACGGAAGGTCTAAGAAAAGCTTCCTGATTGCCGCCGCTTGAACCACGACGTATAATCCCGCCCGTGCAGTCCGCATTTTCACATGAGTGAAATCCCTATTGTTGACACGCACGTCCACTTTTTGGACCCGGCGCGGCTCGATTATCCTTGGCTCACTTCGGCAAGGCCCCCGGTAAATCAACTGGCGCGCCCGTTTCTCCCCAGTGACTATCGGATGGAGTTTCACTCTGCTCCGATTGAGAAGATGGTGTTCGTTGAGTGCAACGTGCGCGTGGATCAGTGCGAGCAGGAAGCCGAATGGATTGCAAGCCTGGTTCAAGATGAGCCGCGCCTGGCGGCGATCGTGGCGTTTGCCGACTTGACGGTCGCGAACGATCGGCAACGGACCGGCCTGATTGAGCGCTTGCTCGCGCGGCCCATGGTCCGTGGCCTTCGCCACAACATCCAGGGTCAGCCGAAAGGCTTCTGCCTGCAGCCGGCCTTCGTTGCCGGTGTGCAGACCGTTCATAACCTCGGGGCGCATTTCGAGCTCTGCGTCACGCACGACCAGCTTGACGACGTGATCGAATTGCTTCGCAAGTCGCGCGCCGGTCGCTTCATGGTCAACCATTGCGCCAAACCTTCCATCCGGACGGATTCCATGGAGCCTTGGAAAACTCGGATGGCTGAAATCGCGCAATTCGAAAACGTCTGGTGCAAAATCTCAGGTCTCTTTACGGAAGCGGACCTGACCCGCCAGCAGGCGGAAACGGTGCTTCCCTACGCCGAGCACGTGGCCGCCTGCTTCGGCCCCCGCCGCATCGTGTATGGCAGCGACTGGCCGGTCTGCACGCTGGCGGCTGCGGGCATTCGATGGGTCGAAATCGTTCAGAAATTGACCGGCAATTGGCCGCTGAGCGACCGAAAACGTTTTTATCGAGATAACGCCCTGGAGTTTTACCGCATCGGCTTATGAGCATCGATCCGTTTGAGTTGAATTACCAGGCCGCGCTGCCCGCGAAAAGTGATTATGGGATCGCTGTCGTCGGCTGCGGGAGCATCACCACCAACGCTCACCTGCCGATTTACCTCCGCCACGGGCTGAACATCGTCGGTTGCTTTGACGCCCGGCCGGCGCAGGCCGAGACATTTGCCCGGCAGTTCAACATTTCGAAGATTTACTCTGCGCTCGACGAACTGCTCGACGACAAGAAGGTCGAGATTGTGGATATCGCTGTTCCCGCCACGGAGCAGCTTGGAATTGTGGAGCGCGTGGCTGCCGCGGGGAAGCACATGCTCTGCCAGAAACCTTTGTCCGAGACTTTTGAGCAAGCGAAGAAATGCGTAAAGGCGGCGCGCGATCGCAAGGTGACGCTTGCCGTCAACCAGCAGTTCCGCTGGTCGCCGGCGATTGCGGCGACGAAGGACCTGCTCACGCGCGGGCTGCTCGGCGAACCCACGCTGGGAACGATTCAGGTGAACGCCCTCACACCGTGGCACAAATGGGAGTGGATTCGCGTCAAGAAGACCATCGACGTTCTCTACACGAGCATTCATTTTCTGGATGCGATGCGGCACCTTTTCGGCGAGCCCGCGCGAATCTACGCCAGCGGCACGCCTCCGCCGGACGGCAGTTGCGCCGGCGAAACGCGCACCATCGAAGTGCTCGAATACCCCACAACGCTCCGCGCCTACATGCACGACGAGCATCACAACGTCGGCGGGCGGGACGACTGGTACGGATTCTATCGGGTGGAGGGAACGGAAGGCGCTGTGAAGGGATCGCTCGGATGCCTCTTTGGATTTCCCACCGGAATTCCCGACAAAATCAGCTATCTCAGCCGCAAGCTGCATCCCAATTCCTGGATTGCGCCCACGCTCGAAGGCGGCTGGTTTCCTGAGGCGTTTCTCGGACCCATGGCGTCGTTGATGGAATCACTCCAGACAGGCAAGCCGCCCTTGACGAGCGGCGCGGATAATCTGCGCACGCTGCAACTGGTATTCGCAGCCTACAAAAGCATGGAGGAAAAGCGAGCGGTCTCACCGGAAGAAATCCAGTGAGGCGGCTCAGGTGCGATACCCGCCAGTAGTAGCGCGGGCGTCCGCCCGCTGTGGCACGGCCATCCTGGCCGTGCGCACGG
>JASHTZ010000463.1 GCA_030040295.1 Terriglobia bacterium
AGGACCCGAAAGTTCGCGCGCTGAAGGAATCGGACGCCTATCCCGCCATGGCCGAGCGCGGCTACGGCTGGGAGAAGCTCTTTTCCGAAATGGTCTGCCAGGAATACTGGGCCGAGCGCGGCATGAAGACTTTCATCGCGCGCTTCCACAACGTCTACGGACCGTTTGGAACCTGGGACGGCGGCCGGGAAAAAGCCCCCGCCGCGATGTGTCGCAAGGTCATCGAAGCTCACGATCGAGGCACCGATAAAATCGTGATTTGGGGCGACGGCACGGCCACGCGTAGCTTCATGTACATCGACGATTGCGTGAAGGGCGTCGACATGATCACTCATTGCGACAACCTGATTGCCCGGCCCATCAATTTGGGCTCCAGCGAGCTCGTTTCCATCAATCAATTGGTGGACATCGTGGAGGCCATTGCCGGCGCCAAGCTGCATCGCGAGTACGACCCCACGGCCCCGCGCGGAGTGGCGGGCCGCAATAGCGACAACACTCTGATCCAGAGCATCCTCCACTGGGAGCCACACACGCCGCTGCGCGAGGGCATGGCCAAAACTTACGCCTGGATCGCCCAGCAGTCCGCCGACCGCAAAGCCGGCAGGCGCACCGTGAGTTAGCCATGGCCAAAAAATTCAAAGACCTCACGGAGCGCGAAATTCTGGCGCTCGCCGTCACGCTGGAGGAAGAGGACTCTCGCGTTTACGGAGATTTCGCTGACGGCCTGCGTGAATCCTCGCCCGCCACAGCTAAAATGTTCGAGGAGATGCAGGAGGAAGAGAACGGGCACCGCCGCGCCCTCATCGACATGTTCCGCCAGCGCTTTGGCGAGCACATTCCGCTGATCCGCCGGCATGACGTGAAGGGATTCATCCAACACAAGCCGGTGTGGCTGGTTCGCCCGCTGGGAATCGACACAGTGCGCAAGCAGGCAGGACTGATGGAACTGGAAACCCGCCGCTTTTACGAGCACGCCATGGAGCAGGTTTCCGACGCCTCGATTCGCAAGCTGCTCGGCGACCTGGCCGAAGTCGAGCGCAAGCACTCGGCAATCGCGGAATCGCTGGAGGCCAAGCACCTGACGCCCGAAGCGCGCAAGGAAGAGGACACGTCGCGCCGCCGGCTCTTTGTTCTTCAGATCATTCAGCCGGGTCTCGCGGGGTTGATGGACGGCTCCGTCTCCACGCTCGCGCCCGTTTTCGCTGCCGCATTCGCCACGCGCAGCAGTTGGGACGCGTTTTTGGTGGGCCTCGCGGCATCCGTGGGCGCGGGAATCTCCATGGGATTTGCCGAGGCGCTTTCCGACGACGGCTCTCTCACCGGTCGCGGACAGCCGCTGGTGCGCGGAACGGTTTGCGGCGCGATGACCGCTATGGGAGGCATCGGCCACACGCTGCCGTTTCTGATTCACAATTTCCGCCTGGCCATGAGCGCGGCCGTGGTGGTGGTGGCCATCGAGCTCGCCGTCATCAGTTACATCCGCCACCGCTACATGGATACGCCCTTCCTCTCCGCTGCGTTTCAAGTGGTGGTGGGAGGCGTTCTGGTTTTTCTGACGGGAATTTTGATCGGAAGCTCGTGAGGCTAGGCATCGGACCATCAGGCGGACCGATGATCGGAGGACACAGGGACATGCGACTGGCAATTGGCGCCGATCATGCAGGATACGTTCTGAAGCAGGAGCTTGCGGAATTCCTGCGCGGCCTGGGCCACGAGGTGGTGGACGTCGGCACCAACAGCACAGCCCGCGTTGATTACCCGGACTATGCCGAGGCGGTGGCGCTCGCCGTGCGCGACGGCAAGGCCGAGCGCGGAGTGCTGATTTGTGGCAGTGGAGTTGGCTCCTGCGTGACGGCCAACAAAATTCCCGGAATTCGCGCGGCGATTTGCCACGACACCTATTCCGCACACCAGGGGGTGGAGCACGACAACATGAACGTGCTGGTGCTGGGCTCGCGAATCGTCGGAAGCGAGCTGGCTAAAGATCTTCTGCGCAATTTCCTGCAAGCCAGGTTCTCCACTGAGGAGCGCTACGCCCGCCGCCTGGAAAAAGTGAAGGCCATCGAGTCGCGCTTCCTGGAAGGCAAGGCCGGGTAGCCACGGTCACCGCCTTCGTGACCGTGCGTACTTCATGGACGGCCGTGGCAGCGCTCTTTCACATTCCGGTGCTTGCATTTTATGCCTGCATTGCCTACAATGGCTGCATGCAATACACCATCCGAAAAGTTTCGAACACGCTGGACGCTGTTCTGCGCCGCCGGGCACGTGAGCAGGGGAAGAGCCTGAACAAAGTGGCCATCGAAGCCATGGCCCGCGGCGCCGGTATCACAGGGCGCGCGGTGCGACAACGCGATCTTCGCGACATCGCGGGAACCTGGCGGGAGGACCGCGCCTTCGCTCGTGTTCGGGCGGCGCATGAGGCCATTGACGCGGAGTTGTGGCGGTGAAGCTCGCGCTTGACGCCAATCGCTATGCCGATCTGTGTCGCGGCAACTCTCGGGCCGTGGAGATCATTGAGGCGGCCGAGGAGATCTGGCTGCCGTTCGTCGTTGTGGGAGAGCTGCGGGCGGGATTTGCTGTAGGGAACCAGGGGCCGCGCAACGAAGCGGTGCTGCGACGCTTTCTATTGAAACCTGGAGTCGCCGTCCTGTATGC
>JASHTZ010000464.1 GCA_030040295.1 Terriglobia bacterium
CCGCGGCTAGGCCCAGCGTGACGGCCGGATTGATGTGAGCGCCGCTGATCCTGCCCACGACGTATACGGGAATCGCCACCGCCAGCGCCCACCCCGTCGTAATCACGATCCAGCCGGAGTTCTGGGCTTTCGATTTGGTCAGCACCACGGCTGCAACCACTCCATCTCCCAGAACGATCAAAAGCATGGTCCCCACCAGTTCCGCCACAAACGTGTTCATCCGCCCCCTCCTTTTGTGTCTTGTTGCGGCCTTAAGATGGGCAAGAGTATAGTCCGGCAAGAGAGAATTTGCTTGGGGAAAAAGGCTGGAATGAGAATCCGTGTGTGCCCGAAATCAAGGACGTAAAATATCGTCCGCGGGCAGAGCAAACCCGGGGAGCAGGGGCGTTTCAATGACCTCACCCCTCGTGCGCTTAGCCGCCAACTCGTAGCCCGTCTCGGTCAGCCGATTAACTTCAACCACCTGCTTCGCCGGATCGACGATCCAGTACTCCCCCACACCGTATCGCGCATAGGCTTTCAATTTGAGCACACGGTCGCGGCCTTCGGTCGCGGGCGACAGAATCTCAACCACCAGGTCCGGTGCGCCGCGAACCCAATCCTGAAGGAATTCGCGATGCTCGTTCAGCACAAAAAGCAAATCGGGCTCAAGCACATCGTGTTCGCTGAATATGACATCGAGAGGAGCAAACCGAACTTCGCCGAGTGGATGGGTTTCAAGAAACTTGCAGAAAGCAAATGTCAGGTTCAGCAGGATTTTCTGATGGTAATTCAGAGGAGAAGGTGTCACGTAAAGGTCTCCATCCAGAATCTCGCGCCGCTTGCCGTCATCAGGCATGGTCAGAAGATCGGCGTGCGTGTATTTCAGGTTGGCGATCATGGAAGGATTATAACATTACAGCGAGGACGGAAACCCGCAGTCCTGCCGAATTTCCGGTTTCCAATTTCCGGATTCGAAGTTCGCTCACGCCGGCTGGGGGCGCTCGCGTGGCGGGAGGCCGGAAGGCGGCGAGGGCTGCGGTTTAAGCACCTGCACCGTTTCCGAAGGCGGCAGAGGCGGCTTGGGGCGGACGAGTTCAGGCAAGGGTTTGCCTTCAATCAGCAGTTTCACTTCGCTGGCGTCCAACACCTCGCGCACCAGGAGAGCTTCCGCAATGCGCACCAGAATTTCACGGTTGGTGGTAAGGGCTTCGTGCGCGCGGGCGTAACCGGTGCTCACGAACTTCTTCACTTCCTGGTCAATCTTAATGGCAGTGTCTTCGCTGAAGTCGCGTTGCGTGGCCAGGTCGCGCCCCAGGAAGATTTCCTGTTGGTTCTTGCCGAATGCCAGCGGCCCAAGGTCCGACATGCCCCACTCGCAAACCATGCGGCGGGCGATTCCGGTGGCCTGCTCAATGTCGTTGCCGGCGCCGGTGGTGATGTGATTCAGGAAAATCTCTTCCGCCGCCCGGCCGCCCATCATAATGGCGAGTTGTGATTCAAGGTAATCGCGCGTGTAGGTGTGCTTGTCATCGAGCGGCAATTGCATGGTGACGCCCAAAGCCATTCCGCGCGGAATGATGGTGACCTTGTGCAGCGGGTCGGCGTGGGGAACCAGAGAGGCCACCAGCGCGTGCCCGGCCTCGTGATATGCCGTGTTGAGCTTTTCCTCGTCGGACAAAATCATGGACTTGCGTTCGGCACCCATGAGCACTTTGTCCTTGGAGGTTTCGAAATCATGCATCATCACGGTTTTGCGATTCTGGCGGGCGGCGAGCAATGCCCCTTCGTTAATCAAATTCGCAAGATCCGCGCCGGAAAAGCCCGGTGTCCCGCGCGCCAGCACGGAAATCTCCACATCCTCGGCCAGCGGAATCTTCTTGGTATGAACCTTCAGGATGGCTTCCCGCCCGCCCACGTCCGGCCGCGGCACCACCACGCGGCGGTCGAAGCGCCCGGGGCGCAGAAGCGCTGGGTCAAGCACGTCAGGCCGGTTGGTAGCGGCAATCAGGATGACGCCTTCGTTCGATTCGAAGCCGTCCATTTCCACCAGCAATTGATTGAGCGTCTGCTCGCGCTCGTCGTGTCCGCCGCCCAGGCCCGCGCCACGATGCCGGCCAACAGCGTCAATTTCATCGATGAAGATAATGCACGGTGCATTCTTCTTCCCCTGCTCGAAAAGATCGCGCACACGCGAAGCACCCACGCCCACAAACATCTCCACAAAATCCGAGCCGGAAATAGAAAAGAAAGGCACATTGGCCTCGCCGGCGATGGCGCGCGCCAGCAAAGTCTTGCCCGTACCCGGCGGGCCCACCAGCAGCACGCCCTTGGGAATGCGCCCACCCAACTTTTGAAATTTCTGCGGCTCGCGCAGAAATTCAATAATCTCCTGCAACTCTTCCTTGGCTTCCTCCACTCCCGCCACGTCCTTAAAAGTCACCTTTTTCTGCTGGGTGGAAAGCAACCGGGCACGGCTTTTCCCGAACGACAAGGCCTTGTTCCCTCCCGACTGCATTTGCCGCATGATGAAAATCCAGATCGCCAAAATCAGGATCAGAGGAAGTCCGTTGGCAAGCCAAGTCATCCAGGACGACCCCGAGCTGTCCTTAATCGTGGTGTTGACATTCTTGTCTTCGAGTTCTTTGTAAAGGTCGGGATAATTCGTGGGAACAGTGCTGCTAAAGTGGGCATTATCCTTCTTGAATGTGCCCTGCACGTCGCTGCCGTTTATGGTCACATCGCGGACGTTGTCCTTCGAAACTTCCGCCATGAACTGGGTGAAAGTCAGGGGCTGCACTTTATCACCCGTACTCGATTTCACTACTGCCCAAATTAGCAGAGCGGTAACCGCCATCACGACCCAAAAAATGATGTTCTTCACAGCCGAGTTCACGGACCGTCCTCCTGCTCCCTGGACCGAGTTGCCGGGGGGCACTGACCCCTACTTGCTTAGATGCTTCCTGACTTCCTCTCGCTTCAGGCTCTCGCTTCCGGCCGCCCCCATGTCTTCTATTATGCAACCTTGGCGAGGAAAGGCAAGTTCCGATATTGCTCCCGCACTCCCAGTCCATAGCCGACTATGAATCGCCCGGAAAGTTTGAATCCCGCGTAATCCACTGGAACATCCGTCTTTCGTTCGTCGGCCTTATCCAGCAGCGTGGCGATGCGCAATGAAGATGGGCGCTTGGCCAGCAGCATGCGGCACAAGTGCTCCAGCGTAACGCCCGACTGAAGCACGCCCTGCACGATCAATAACTCCTTATCGGCCGCCTCAACCGGGGGTATAAACATAATCTCCCGCATGTGCAGCGTGCCGGCATCACTGTCCCGAACCTGCGAGCGGACGAAGGAACAATTCACAGGAATGGTCAGGGCGCGCACCAAATCCGCCATGAAGATGAAGCAGTCCTCCAAAATCCCCACCACATGCAGGGTTTTGCCGGCGTAATCCTTGCTGATCTGACGGGCCATTTCATGCACCCGTTTGCGAATGTCCTTCTCGCTCACTACGGTCTTGAGGCGCTCGCCAGCGCCTTTGGCACGAGTCGTTGGATGGGTTTTCTTATGTTTGCTCGCAGGGCGTTTTTTCATACCGGCATTTTCCGAGCGGCCAGCGGCGGCCGCATAGATTCCTCCTCCACGATGAGCACTTGCCGGGCCTGGTCCGTCGCGGCCGCTTCCCTGCCGGGTGGAAATCCCCGCACCCAAACGATTTCGGCCGCACAGAGCAAAACGGGCCAACTCTTCCGCCGGCCCTCCGGGATCTTCCTCTCGCGAAACAACTCCTTCAGTTTGCGGCGCCCTTGGCTGCCAACAGGGCAAAAACTATCCCCTGCCCGCCAATTGCGCAGCACCATGTCTCCACGCAGCTTTTGCGGGTCAAGTCCCTCGAGCTTATCTGAATTATACCCCTTGCCGGCGTCCTGGCGACTAAGAATTTTGAAATGGAAGGTGCAATCCAACTCACGTACCAACGTCTCACCTGGAATGGTCACGGGGATGGAAAACTCATCTTGGGCAGGCTCTTCACCCGGCGCCGACACCACCAGCCAGGAAAATTCCTTGCGAACCAGCGTGCCGCCGGGCAGGGTTTGGACCTTGCCGCTCTGTGCCTCGGCTGCGAAGTGCCGCAAAGCCTCGATGTGCGCATGGGTCAGTCCGTGCAATGAGCCATGAACTGCCGTCAGCATCTGCCGCAATACCCGGCGTGCCAGTGCGGGCGGAAATTCCAGCAGAGCCCGAACGGGAATGCGCTCCTCCCTGCCTTCCCGCAGGCGCCAGGGATGTGCCCGCTCGCGGGCCAGGCGTTCGAGGCAGGCCTCATCATCGCGCGCGCGCTCCGCAAACTGGTTGAGCAGCGGGACGATTTCCGGGTTGTATTCCTTCGCCAGCAGGGGCAGCAGCTCCGCGCGAACTTTATTCCGCCGCAGACGGACGTTGAGGTTCGAAGAATCCACCCGATACGCGAGCCCGCGCGCGGTAATTTCCTGCATCACCTCGTCGCGCGTGAGGCTCAGGAAAGGACGGACGACCTTGCCCTCGAGCACCGGATAGATCCCACCCAGGCCGCGCGTTCCCGTTCCGCGCAAAAAGCGCATCAGCACCGTCTCCGCCTGGTCGTTGGCCGTGTGCGCGGTGGCAACGCAATCCAGCCGGCCCTGGTCAACCAGCGAAAAGAAGTAGCGGTAACGCAAGTCACGCGCCACCGCCTCGAGATTCGCGCGGCGCCCGCGCGCCTCGCGGCCCACATCAGCTTCGCTCCGCAGGCAATCCACGCCAAGCGATTCCGCCATGCCGCGCACCAGGGCTTCATCACCTTCGGATTCCGCGCCCCGCAGGCGATGGTTGAAGTGTACCACCGCCAGCTTGAACCCCAGCTCGCGCGCCAGCGCTTCCATAAAGTGTAGGAGCAACACCGAATCCGGACCGCCCGACACCGCTACCCCCACGCGCTGCCCGGCGCGAAAGAACCCGCGGCGCCGCACTTCCTGCGACCAACGCGTGTATAAATCAGGCCGTCGATGCATCGGTGATTACCATCCGGAACGATTGTAGCACCGCGTCGCGCCGGCGGGCGCAGAGACGGACCTCGAGTCCGGCGCAGAGATGAGTTTCAATCTCTACGTCTATACAGAGCGACATAAATTGTAGCGGCGCTCTAGGAGTGCCGACCGGCGGTCATAGACCGCCGCTACAGCCAAATACGCAAACACTTATGTCGTTCCGTATAACTTTGCACGATGGACCTCCAATTGGGGGACGCAGACTCCTTACCGCAGGAGTCTGCGCCAGCCTGCGATCAATCCCCCTTCGGGATTGGGTGATTGTTCGCCACCGGAATCCGCAGGTTCAGACCTGCGGCTAGCCATCATAGGTCCCTAAAGGGGCCATCGCAGCGAACAAAGTAGTCCGGGGATGGGTCAGATTAAATTGTTTCTGGATTTTAAGGACCAAAAAAAGCGCGCGACGAACCCGAAGATTCGCCGCCCGCACTGCCATGACTTGCCCATTTCCCCAGTGCCGGCCGCATAGCCGAGCACACCCAGGCGAGATTATGGTTTGAGAAACCTTGCCGCAACGGCCTGCCTCGCGTTTGCCTTTGGCTTTCGGAAGGAGCCGCCAGCCGACGTCCGAGGCGCAGGCATGCTCACACC
>JASHTZ010000465.1 GCA_030040295.1 Terriglobia bacterium
AGAAGGCTCTGGGCCGCAGGGCGAGGGCCGCCCCTACGGTCGATACTTTCAAAACTTCAAGCGCAATCGAAGCCCAATATGCTGGCGGAATGGACTCGGTTAACACTCATGAGCCAGATTACCAACTACAACTCCTATTGTCAATGCGTTTAATGACGTTACGGTATATATTTCCCCGAGTTTCGGCGGGCCATTTATTCCTTACCCAATCTTGAAAACGACCTGTCGATGGTGAACGACATGGTCGCTCGGGCGACTTCGACGTAATTCGCCAGGGCTTCGCGGTAGAACGTCAGGCTGCGCTCGCGCACCACGTCTTCGGGAGCCTGGGGCGCGACCATGTGGTGGGTTTCGTGCAGCAGGATGCTGAGCAGTCGGAGGCGCAATTGCTGATCGTGGAATTCCCTGCGGCGGCTTCCGGCGATGAATTGGGTATCAAGAGCGGTTTCCATCAGGGGTTGCGCCAGCCAGCTTTCAACGCGATCAAAGGCGATGTCCATTTCGCCTACGGAGGCGTCACCGAAGGCTTCATGCGGATCGGAAAATGGAATTTCCTTCACCAAAACGTGCCGGTGGCCCAGGCAGCCGCACACATTTTTCCGGCGCAACTGCACCACGATCAGCCCGGGCGCCCGTTCAAGGATTTCCTTGTAGGCATCGTGGCAGAGCGGCGGGGTCTCAGCCCAATCGTGCTCGATGGCGTGCGCCACCTGCTCGGCGCGCGCGGAACTGCGCTCCCGGGATGCGATCACCACCACCGGCCGCTCACGGTCCGGAAATGCCGCCAGCCGGTAGCGGCGGCCCGCCAGCCATTCCAGCCAGCGCACGGTGCGGGGGCGCGATGCCAGGAAGCGCTCGACGGACTCCGCCAATGGGGCACGATGCGACAGCATAAATTCCATTTTAACCCGCCGGAATTGGCATTCACGGAAAAGGTTGACCTGGCTACTTTTTCCAAACTTCTGGATTCACGAGGTTGGCGGGGCGTTCGCCGGCGATTGCGGCGAGAAGATTGTCCGTCGCCATCATGGCCATGGCGAGCCGTGTCTCAGAGCTGGCGGTGCCCATGTGCGGGGTTACGACGACATTGGGCAGGGCGAGGAGCGCGGGGTGAATCTGCGGCTCAAATTCAAATACATCGAGGCCGGCGCCGGCCAGGCGTTTTGACTGAAGGGCTTCCACCAGCGCCGCTTCCTCAATCACCTTCCCGCGAGAGGTGTTGATGATGAAAGCGGTGGGCTTCATTATGGCGAGCTCGGCACGACCGATAAAATGATGCGACTCGGGTGTAAGCGGAACGTGAAGGCAGAGGAAATCGGCTTCGCGCAGCATGGTTTCGCGATCCACGTATTGCGCGCCGAGTTCGCGCTCGCGCTCCGGCGTGGGACGGTCAACGGAATAATAGAGGATTCGCATGTCGAAACCCCGGGCGCGGCGAGCCACGGCCTGGCCGATCCGTCCAAAGCCGCAAATTCCCAGCGTCTTGCCCCCCAAGTCCGTGCCCCACATGCACCCCCATTGCCAGGCACGCCACTTGCCGTCGTGAATAAAATGGTCAGCCTCCACTATGCGGCGAGCCACGGCCAGCAGGAGCGTAAAAGTCAGGTCTGCCGTCGCCTCCGTAACCACACCGGGCGTGTTGGTTACAAGAATGCCGCGGCGCGTGCAGGCAGCCACATCGATAATGTCGTACCCAACCGCCACGGCGGAAACCACGCGCAGGCGCGGCGCCTTTTCCACCAACTCGGCGGTGATGGGCGTGCTCGAACACACCACTCCCTCCACCTCGCGGCAGGCTTCCGCCAGGCGGTCAGGAGGAAGGCGCACATCATCGGGGTTAACGGAAACCTCGCACCGCGCGGCGATTCGATCCAACGCGGCACGCTGCAGCGGACGAGTGACGAAAACTTTTGGCAGACTCAAAATTTTCTCCCGGAATGAAATTGAATGAGCGGTGATACCATAAGGTTCCGGCGAGGTCAATGAAAGAAAACGCTTCGGGTGCGGCGTTACGCCAATTCCCTCTGACCAAATGGAACGAATTTGCTATGCTGGAAGGGCAGAGGGTAATTCACGCCGGGAGCGGGCGGTAACGGACGGCGTCATCACGGCCGAACCTGCCAGCATACGCTTGCGCCGGAAGGCCTTTCCCTTCGCTGGACAAGTGAGATCATTTTCCTCGTGCCCATTCGCGCGGCTGGCGGCTGCCGCGTGAAGAATCTTTCCCCAGGGGGTTGGATGCCGATCGAGGTTCTTTTTATCCTGGCGCTGCACTCGATTGCCGCCATTATTTCAGTGATCGTTGCAATCCGAGACGGGCTGGACGCCTTGCAAACATTACGCTGGGCAGTTCTTGGATTCATCACAGGGATCCTGGGGCTCATCACCCGGTCGCGAATCGACCGCCGCCATCTGCATTACATGCAAGTGGTTCAGGACGCCGTGCTGAACCTGGGCATGGAAGTGGTAGCCCTCTACGCCATCCCTCACTTCCTGATGTAAGGTGACACCTTCCCACCGCTTCAAGAGAAGCACTCCCGGTAGCCAAAACCGAAAAATGGGTTAGGCAGCTTTCCGGTCGGACTCCGCCGCGGCGCCGGAGGGGGAGGTGCCAATTCGCATTCCATAGAAAGATCGGTAGACGAAGAAGTACGAGATAGCGAAGAAAACGGCCGCCAGGGTGTGCGTCAAGCCGCTGCCGCTGGTGGCCGTCAGCTTAACCGCCAGTTCCACGGCCAACAAGCCAAAAAGTGTCGTGAATTTGATAATGGGATTAAGGGACACCGAAGAGGTATCCTTAAAGGGGTCGCCCACTGTATCCCCCACCACGGTGGCGTCGTGCAGAGGGCTGCCTTTTTCCCTCAATTCGACCTCGACCACCTTTTTGGCGTTGTCCCAGGCTGCGCCGGCGTTGGCCATGAAAATGGCCTGGTAGAGGCCGAAGATGGCGATGGAAATCAGATAGCCAATGAAGAAAAAGGGATCCAGGAACGCGAACGAAAGGGTAATGAAGAAAACCGAGATAAAAATGTTCAGCATTCCTCGCTGGGCATAAACCGTGCAGATTTCCACCACTTCTTTGCTGTCCTCGACTGAAGCTTTTTCGACCCCCTCCAGCCGAATGTTGGCCTTGATGTACTCCACCGCGCGATAGGCGCCTGTGGACACGGCCTGTGTGGAAGCCCCGGTAAACCAATAAATGATGGCCCCGCCGCTGACCAGTCCAAGAACGAAAGGGGCATGAAGCAGCGAGAGCTTGTCCACGTTCGTGGAGAGACCTTCGGTGAGGGCCATGATGGTGGCGAAGATCATGGTGGTGGCGCCCACCACCGCCGTACCGATCAGCACGGGCTTGGCCGTGGCTTTGAAAGTGTTCCCCGCGCCGTCGTTCGCCTCCAACATTTCCTTGGCTTGCTCAAACTTAACGTCCAAATCAAAATCTTTTTTGATTTCCTGTTGGATGTTGGGGATAGTCTCGATCAAGGAGAGCTCAAACACGGATTGCGCGTTGTCCGCCACAGGGCCATAAGAATCCACGGCAATGGTCACCGGGCCCATGCCCAGGAACCCGAAGGCCACCAGACCGAAGGCAAACACCGGCGCAGCGAGCATGAACTTATCCAGGCCCTCGAGGCTGACCCACGATCCCACAGCCATCAGCACCATCATCACCAGTCCCAGATAGTAACTGGAAAAATTCCCTGCCACGAACCCGGAGAGAATATTCAGGGACGAGCCGCCTTCGCGCGACGAAGCCACCACCTCCTTCACGTGGCGAGACTCCGTGGAACTGAACACCTTCACTAATTCCGGAATCAGCGCGCCGGCCAGCGTGCCGCAGGAGACGATGGTGGAAAGTTTCCACCAAATCGAGGGGTCGCCCCCGATTTCAGGAAACAGCAAATACGTAACCGCATAGGTCAGGCCGATGGAGCAAAAGGAAGTAATCCAGACCAACCAGGTGAGGGGGGACTCGAAGTTCATCTTCTGAACGCCAGAATATCGAGCCTTGGCGATGCCGGCATTGATGAAGTAAGCCGCCACCGCGGCGACCAGCATTGCCACGCGAACGACGAAAATCCACACGAGCAATTGGACCTTGATGAGCGGGTCTTTGACTCCCAGCAGGATAAAGGTAATGAGCGCGACTCCGGTCACCCCGTAGGTCTCAAAACCATCCGCCGTGGGCCCTACCGAATCGCCCGCGTTGTCCCCCGTGCAATCGGCGATCACGCCGGGGTTGCGGGCGTCGTCCTCCTTGATTTTGAAGACGATTTTCATCAAGTCGGAACCGATGTCGACAATCTTGGTGAAAATGCCGCCGGCAATGCGCAACGCCGCGGCTCCCAGCGACTCCCCGATGGCGAAGCCGATGAAGCAGGGGCCGGAGTAATCACCCGGAACAAAGAGCAGAATGATGAGCATCATCAGCAACTCGACACTGATCAGCATCATCCCCACGCTCATGCCCGAGCTCACCGGAATCCTGTAAACCGGGAAGGGCTTGCCCGGCAGGCTGGCAAAGGCGGTTCGCGAGTTCGCAAATGTGTTCACCCGGATGCCGAACCACGCCACGCCATAACTGCCGCAGATTCCGATGACGCTGAAAATCAAAATGATGACAACACGAATCAATTCATAATGTTCCAACAAGCCGAAATAGAGGATGATGACTGCGGCAATGAAAATCCAGAGAAGGAAGAGAAATTTGCCCTGTTGGATGAGGTAGGTCTTGCATGTTTCCCAAATCAACTGGGAAATCTCAGCCATGGAACGGTGCACGGGGAGGTTTCTTACGCGACTATAGCTGACCAGGCCAAAAAGCAGCCCGAAAATGCAGAACAGAATGCCCACCATCAGAAGTTTGTGCCCATCAATTCCCAGAAACTGCGCCTGGGAAAGGTCGGGTAGCTTCAAATTGGCTTCGCCCGCCGCTTCCTGAGCGCCCGCCGCGAATGCCCAAGTTGAAGTCGCAGCCCAGGACGCCGTCGCGGCTGCCAGCACCTTCGCCACTGCCCGGCGTCGCGCCCACGCTCGAGTGACCAAATTCTGCATAGCTCTTGGGAAAAATGCTGTGAGGATCAAAACAAGCCAACTCAGACTCGCCATCGCGGTAACGTACATCCAGTTTCCTCCGACCCAACTCGCTCTTTGCCCCCAAAGGCGGGTACGCGACGCTTCTCTGAATTCCATCTCCGGGAGTAATTCCTAGGATAGCCTCAGGTATAAATAAATCATAAATTCGCTGCATCATAGCACGCATAAAAAATTCGCGTCAAGCAAACGAAAGTCACGGTGGTGCCTCAATTTGAATTTTGGAGTCGGTTCCTCCCATCGTGACCAGCCGCCCATCACTGTAGCGGCGCTCTATGAGCGTCGCATTGTAGGGTCTTGTCCGTCAGCCGACGGACAAGACCCTGCGACGGTCGATAGACCGCCGCTACAGAATTCACGCATCTGCGGTTATTCCGTGGCGATCAGCGCAGAGGCGTGGCGTTCCATTTCCGACGCAGCGCTGGCCTGCTCAGGGTAATTGACCACCTGAATCTCAGTGGTGTAGCGATTGCTGGCGCCGGAAGCGTCGGCAAGTCCCTCCCCCAGCCGATGGGCGGTTTGCTGGGCCAGGGCCTGTGTGGCGCCGGGCAGGACAATTCCAAAAACGTGCGACGCCAGGCGATAGAGCGAATCCTCCGTGCGGAGCTTGCGGTGGAGGACCTTTGCGGCGTCGCCCAAGGCCACCTCCGCCTGCGGTCCGCGGGAGAATAGCCTGGTCAGCTTGACGCGCACCAGCAGGAGCGAGAGCGGCTCACTGGTTTGGGCGGCGCGGCGGAAGTCCATCGTCAGACGATCCTGAAAGTGGCTGAATCCCATCAAAGTCCCCAGCAGCTCGGCGCTCGATTTTTGCAGCGCCAGGGCCAGTTGCTCGTGCTCCGCCGCAAGGCTGGCGCGAAGGTTGCGAACCACCACCATTCGGTTGATGAGATAAATCACCATAAGGATGCAGAGCGCGCAAAATCCGAAAAAGAGAGTCTTCGAGGGCGCCACGGGTATTACTTCCGCCTTGCCGAAGACGGTGGGGTACATCAGCACGGCGATTCCCCCGCCCAAAACCACAACCATGATCAGAGCGAGTATAGACAACTGGCGGTCCCGGTGGTCAATGGTTTGCTGGTTAACCTTGTCAAAGACTTGCATGGCGCGCCTCCTTCAGCAGGAGTTGGATACCGCCCACATCCGCAAGGGGCGCCGCCGCATGGCTCCAGCGTGAAGTCGCGGCTAGAGTATGTCATCACTATTGACGATTTGCCAGCGCCACAGGGATTAAGATATTCTCCCCAATCCGGCTCCCGGGCTTCGCTCGGCACAGGTGCGAAACGCAAAGGAGGATGTTTCACTGACATTATGACCAACGAAGGCTTTTTCTCCCTAGAAGGACAGGTTGCAGTAGTCACCGGCGGAGGGCAGGGCATTGGCGAAGGCATCGCCGCGCGACTGAGCAAGGCCGGAGCATGGGTAGCGGTTCTCGACGTGAATGCCGCCGCAGCGCGGGAAGTGGCGGGCCGCCTGAAAGGCGTAGGGATTGAATGTGATGTGCGCTCCGCCCTGTCTGTGCAACACGCCATTGATGAGGTCCAGCGGCAGCTCGGCCACGTCCAAATCCTGGTGAATAACGCGGGCGTTACCGGGCGCACCGTGCCGCTGTGGGAGCTCGAGGAAAGCGAACTCGATCAGGTCTACGCGGTCAACCTGAAGGGCGTGTTCTTAATGTGCCGCGCCGTGGTTCCCATGATGATGGCCCAGGGTTACGGGCGAATCCTGAATGTCGCTTCCATCGCCGGTAAGGAAGGCAACCCCACGCTGCTTCCTTATTCGGCAACCAAGGCCGGCGTCATCGCGCTCACCAAATCGCTCGCCAAGGAGGTGGTGGGCAAAGGCGACATCACCGTCAATGCCATCTCCCCCGCCGTGGTCAGAACCAAAATCCTGGACGGCGTCGCCCAGGAAACCATTCAATACATGGTGAGCAAAATTCCCATGGGCCGCACCGGCACGGTGGAAGAAATTGCCGCGCTGGTGCACTTCCTGGTGTCAAAAGAATCGTCGTTCACCACCGGCCAATGCTACGACATTTCGGGCGGAAGAGCGACGTACTGAAGTTGCTTTATGTTGCTGTATGATTTGAGCGAATACCTGATGGAAAATTTGAACAGTTGATGTCGCTTAAGTTCCGGCAGACCACTTTTTATCTTGCCCGCCGCTGAATAACCTCAAGACTCCGGCTCGATCAGCCCCAAGTGTCCGTCGGGGCGCTGGTAGATGACATTGACGCGTTCGGTTTGGGGATTGCGGAAGACCACGGCGCCGGCGCGTGAGCGGTCAAGCGACTCGATGGCTTCTTCGAGGGTTAGGGGCTTGAGCGGCAGGCGCTCCGTGTGGACAATGCGGCTTTCTTCATGGTCCGCGGTTGCCAAGGCGTTCAGCAATACGGCGGAGGTGGGCTTGGGGCGTCGCTTGCGCCCGCGACGGCGTTCGAGCAGGCGGACGGATTGGCGGGCCAGCTTGTCCACTGCGCCGTTGATGGAAGTTCGCAGGTCGCTGGTCTCTTCAATCCCCACCACGGTATGATCGCCGAACTTCAGCGTGAATTCGGCGATTCGCCGATGCTTTTCCGCGGTCAGGATGACGTGCACACCGAACTCGCCGCGCAGCAGGCGCGCGAGTTTCTTCAAGCGCTCCTGCGTGTAGCGGCGCAAATCCGGGCTGACTTCCACCTGCCGGCCGGTAAAGTCAATGTACATGGGGCCCTCCTTCGGAAAACCGTGGCGGATGGCGGACTTGAGGGAGTGAGATTCAGGGCGCGTAAACCGGAATGAGGAAACCGGCATCGCCGCCTCGATCTTCAGTTTCGAATTCCAAGGCCGATATCACCAGTTTCAAGTTTCCAGTTTCGAATCTTTATCCGTCCAGCCACTGGCCACGAACCACTTATGCCTTCACGCGGCGCTGGTGGGTGCTGGGAATCCGCATATCCTCGCGGTATTTGGCCACGGTGCGGCGGGTCACCGTGTAGCCCACCTCGCGCAGACGGGCGGTGATTTGTTCGTCGGTCAGGGGATGCTGCGTCTCTTCCTCGTCGATCATCTTCTTCACGAGGCGCTTCAAATTAACCAGAGACGTCAGGCCGCCCGCCGGCCCCTGCACCGACTCGGTAAAGAAAAATCGCAATTCGTAAACGCCCTGCGGCGTGTGCGCATACTTGTTGGAAACCGCCCGGCTGACGGTGGAGGGATGCACGCCCACCTCCTCCGCCACTTCCTTGATCATCATGGGCCGCAGTTCATCCAGTCCTTTATCGAGGAAGTCCTTCTGCCGCCGAATAATCGCCTCGCAAACCCGCACGATGGTCTGCTTCCGCTGCTCGATGTTCTTGATCAGTTGCATGGCGCTGGTAAAACGTTCCTTCACATAATTGCGGACGTCGCGCTCCGTGCCGCCCTCATTCAGCATGCGGCGGTAGTGGTGGCTCAGGCGAAGCTGCGGTAGGCCGTCTTCATTCAACACCACCTGGTAACCATCGCCGGTGCGGACGAAGGCTACGTCGGGCTCGATGAGCCGCGCCTGCGTATTGTTGTAGCGCTGCCCGGGCCGGGGGTCGAGCTTGCGGATCAGCTCCACGCAGCGCTCCACTTGCTGCACCGGGCGGTCCAGCACGCGGGCAATCTCCCGATACTGCTTGTTCTGGAGCTGCTTCAAGTGGTCGGAAACGATCTGTTGGGCGAGCGCATTATCCGGGGCCAGCGTGCGCAACTGGATCAGCAGGCACTCGCGCACGTCGCGCGCCGCGACGCCCAGCGGGTCAAATGCCTGGATGAGCGCCAGTGCCTCCTCCACGCGCGCAAGCGGGTGGTTGCCCGACTGCGCGATCTCCTCGAGCGTGGCGATCAGGTAGCCATCCTCATTCAGATTGCCGACAATGGAAATACCTGCCTCGCGAACCTCGTCCGAACAGATCGACAGGCTCAACTGCCACTCCAGATGGTCTGCTAGGGATGTAGGCTGGGAGAGGAAATTCTCAAAGGAGGGCTTCTCAATCACTTCCGCGGCGGGGGATTTATACCCTGGGTCGAGATAGTCATCAAAGAACGAGCCGAAATCGATCTCTTCAAAGGAATCCTGGCGGTCGCCGTTGGGTGCCGGGGCATCCGCCGAAGGCGTGAGGGGCTTTTCCGCTTCGGTTTTCTTGGCCACTTCCTCGATGGAGGGCACATCCTCCGGAACTTCTTCCAGAACGGGGTTGGAGATCATCTCCTGGTTAATCATCTCGCGCAGCTCAAGCTTGTTGAGCGCGAGCACGCTGACCATTTGAACCAGGCCGGGCGTCAGGATCTGCTTCTGCGCCAC
>JASHTZ010000044.1 GCA_030040295.1 Terriglobia bacterium
GCGGGTCTTTACTCCCCTTATCCTCTGTAGCCGCAAATCGCTGCAGACTGCCGAACGTTCTCACCTCCTTCACAACGACGGGTCTTTGATTGCTTGTTTGTAAGGTGATATATAAACTTCACAATGTTGGCTTTACAGGAGATGGCATGAGAATTTGGACCGCCGCACTGTTTTTTTTCCTCCATCTTGCGTTTTCCCCAGTGGGCGCAAACGCTCAGGCCAACAACCAGCCATCTGACGGGAGAGCTATTCCGCCTGGAACGACGCTTGTTGTTGTATTGGCCGCACCACTCGACAGGCGCACGGCAAAGGTGGGAGGCTCGTTTACTGTCACGGTTGACCGCCAAGTCATTGTTCAGAACTAGGTGTTGGTGCCCGAGGGAAGCGCAGTTCAAGGGCATGTAGTGGCAATAAAGCGGCCCGGCCGCCTCAAGCAACTGGGGATGTCGACACCCTCACCAGGGGAAATGGAGCTTGCGCTGGATCAGATCATGACACCGGATGGGATCAAGTACACAATCACGGCAGGGCTGTCTGCTACAGAAGACATGAAGCATGCTGTACTTATTCCAGCCGGCTATGGCTTGAGGTTCATCGTCGACCAATGCAAGCTTTCCCCAAAGCCCATTGAGGCAAGCGCGCCGTTAGCGGAACAAGAGACACAGCAAAGGACTCCTTCGGACGAGGTTTCGCGGTCTCAAACCACATCACAGTCAAAGTCTCCGCCGCCGGCCAGCCGTGGTAGTTCCGAGCAGATTGAATCACTAGTTCAGCCACGCGTACCGCTAACTCCGGCGCAGGCACGGTAGAAGGCTCAGACACTCTTGGGCATATCGCCCAGCCGTGTCGAGTACTACTTCTCCGAAGAAGAGAAACTCAATTATCTTGCGTTCAGCTCGACCAAACAGCTCGTGGGGTCCGAAGTGTGGCTTTACAAAGAATCCAACACTGCGCAAGGCCTTCGTCAGTGCTGACACGAGGTTTTCGACTTATTTAACACCGTGCCAGACAGGTTCATTCTTCTCCCAAGCGAAAAGGCTCCGCTCTT
This sequence comes from Terriglobia bacterium, assembly GCA_030040295.1. GTDB lineage: Bacteria > Acidobacteriota > Terriglobia > UBA7540 > UBA7540 > Bog-366. Next base: position 1,049 of record JASHTZ010000044.1, read on the forward strand.
ACGGCTCAAAGGACTTTACGGGGGCAATGCGGCAGGCAACACACGGCTGGCTATCTATTCCGTTCAGCCGGACACCCTTTCCTGGATCGATTATCAAGAGAATTGGAGCGCAGGTGGGCTTCCTAAAATCACTATCGATGACAAGCACGTATCTGCCTCGTATCTGCGGGAATACCTGGAATCGTGGGCACATGCAGAGGGAATAGATAGGCCCCGCGTGCCGTCGGATCCCGAGGAACTTTCTAACGTGGAGCAGGCTTGGATTGATGCCAACGGCTCGATGACCTCGGATGCCATTAAGTTGCGCTACTACAAGAACCTCAAAGTGGGAGGCACCAATTTTCGGCTGGATAACAGCCATTACGTTATCGCATCAGTTTCAGATGATCGCTACGTCTGGTACAGTCTCTTCAAAGGGCCAGTGGGCGGTTACGATAAGCAGATGGGCCAGTATTTTATGGTTTACGTGCCGGAAGACGCTTACGCATGGGCCGACAGATTGAAGGTTGTCGGGTCGTGGCTTTACATAGGACCGAGGGATGAACATTGGAAGCTCCGCTTTAACAAAGTGACCCATAAACTAGAGCAAGGAGATTTTGATAGTCTTCTGGGGCCGCGAACTACCAACGCGCACCCTTCCGCTGTTCCCGACCTAGGAAGTACTCGGCAGCCTGTAGGAATTCCGACTCTTCATCCCTACGAACTGTTGCAAAATCCGTTTGCGTTTCGCGGGAAGGTAGTTCGGTTAGACGTCGGATCATGGCCTTACATATTGAATGGGCAGGTGTATCGATGGGCTCCGATGGTGGGACCCGCGATGGCGGGAATCCAGTTTCAGAGGATGATAACGGAAACCGATGCTTTGTATGACGTGATGGGGCTGGATATCAATGATGCGAGTTCCGGGCTGCGAATGCTAGGCCAGATAGTTGTGTTGGTCGCAAGCGACAAGCCGCGACCCAGCCCTGGTTTTCTATGGCTGGTTAGACCTTTGGGTGTCGAATCTGGAACCAACTACTTCGGTGCCGTGATTCAGACCCCGAAGGTCCAATTCTTGCGATATGCTGATCAATGAAAACCCCGTGGAAAAATCCATCGACATCCGGCGCATCGGCATCAGCTGGCCAGAACTTTCTGTCTTCGGAATGTCGGGGGATTCGTTCAAACTTAGTGAAGTTGTCAATCTGGCGAACCGTGCCGAAGAATCTGTGGTAGGCTTTATTTGTCCGAAATATGTATATATGTTTCGGACGAGGCCTGAATCCCATGAACCCGGTTCAAAAAGCCAAGGCACGCGTCGATAAGCGGCGGCAAGTCCATCGCGGTCCGCCTCTTGACCTCAAAATGCGTATTCTTGATCGGATGCACGAAGGCGCGGATAGAGTTTGGACTCCCAGCGATTTTCTCGACTTTGGCTCCCGCGCAGCAATCGACAAGGCTCTCCAGCGGTTGGCCATGTCCAATGACATCCGCCGTTTCGACCGCGGCTTGTATGACCTACCGCGCATCAACAAGCTTACAGGGAAACCGACGAACCCCGATTACACTGCCGTGATAGATGCGGTTGGCCGGCGCGACCAAGCTCGCCTCCTCCTAGATAGTATGACCGCTGCTAACCAACTGGGATTGACGAACGCTGTCCCGGCGCGAGTGACCGTACATACCGATGCCCGAATCCGACCCATCCAGCTTGGCAGCATGACGATTACCTTCAAACTCACCGCCCCGAGCCGCCTATATTGGGCGGGGAGACCTGCTATGCGTTTCGTGCAGGCACTTCACTGGCTCCGAGATATGCTGACATCGGACAAGGATTCCATTCAGAATCGTCTAAAGGCAATTCTCAATGACCCGATGCACGGGCCGGCAATCCGCAACGACCTGCGTGAGGGATTGCACACGCTGCCCCAATGGATGCGTGAACTGGTCAGCGATCTACTTAGCCAGACCACCGACGCCGAAAATAATTCCTCCGCCAAGATCAATAGCAGTCGAGCCAAAAAGAATCAAACATGAATCGAGTGTTTCTCGAAATTCTGAAAGCCTCTGCTTCAGACCGGCGAGACCTCTTCCTGGGCACAGCGCAACGGCTCGGTACGCCCGAGGAAAATATCGAAAAGGACTTCTGGGTTTGCTGGATACTTGATGCGCTATTCAACGGGCTCGGCCAGGGCGAACCGCGCCTGCTTTTCAAAGGAGGCACATCCCTTTCGAAGGCGTTCGCCCTAATCTCCCGGTTCTCCGAGGACATTGACATCACGGTTTTCCGAGATGACCTTGGCCAATCGGCATCGATTGCCGATCTCGAAGCGCACAGTGGAAAAAAGAGACGAGCTCGCCTCGACGCGATCAAGCGTGCATGCCAGGAATTCATTCAAGGTAAACTCTTCGATACGCTCGCCAAACTTGTCGGGCAAACAATGGCCGAGGCACACATCGATCCTGCCCAGGCTCGCCTCGCGCTGGACGAAGAAGACCCTGACCGTCAGAGCATTTTGTTTTGGTATCCCAGCGTTACAACTCATGAGGAAGGTTATGTTCGCCCAGTAGTAAAAATCGAGGCTGGCGCAAAGTCCGCGCTAGAACCTCACGAGGCAGTTACGATCTATCCGTTCATTGCAGATGAGGTCCCAGAACAGCCCCTCGCCGTTCTCAATGTCACGACTGTGGTTCCTGAACGCAGCTTCTGGGACAAAGTTGTGATGCTGCACGGACTCCGTCGCTGGTACGAACGGCGGGGCATACTTCGACATCAAGGCCAGCGCGTCTCCCGTCACTACTACGACATTCATTCCATGATGCACTCGGGAAAGATCGAAAGCACACTGTCCGATTTTGACTTGGCCCGCGACTGCGTTCGTCATGCGCAGATGTTCTTCGGCAGCCTCGACCTCGACTTGGAATCGGCGCATCCGGGTAGTTTTGCGTTGGC
>JASHTZ010000045.1 GCA_030040295.1 Terriglobia bacterium
GTCAGCGAGACGCGGATCCTTGACCCGTCCTTTCGCAAATGATCATTCTCATAATGAACTAAAGCCTCACCACCATAAAGCCTGATTCGGTTCGCCGTCAGGGTGCCGCGGTGCTCCGGCGGAATTAATAACGCAAATTGCTTTCCCTTGATCTCTTCCGCCGTATATCCGTAAATGCGTTCCGCGCCGGCGTTCCAGGTGACAATGGCCTCCTCGCGGTTAACGCTAAAAATTGCGTCCTCGGAAGAGTTCACGACATTTGCGAGGCGGGCGTTTTCAGCCTCCGTATGTTTGCGGTGAGTCACATCCACTGCCACACCCACGAAGCGCGCCACCTTTCCGGCGCGGTCACAAACCGGAAAGCCTCGGTCCCAAATCCAGCTCACGGCGCCGTCGGGACGCACGATGCGGTATTCGTGCTCAAAGGGGTCGCCACGATTCCCACGCGTGCGTTCGGACTGCACGCGTTCACGGTCTTCCGGGTGAATGGATTCCAGGAATAAGGCGGAGTTGGCATCCAGGTCCGCTATCTTTCGCCCCCAGACGCGCTCAAAAGCAGGGCTGACGTAGAGGATTTTCTCAAGCCCAGCATCTGAGATCCAGAACACCTCGTCAATGGCTTCGGCGATCTGGCGGAAGCGCTCTTCGCTCTCGTGCAGCGCCTCCTCTGCCAAGTGCCGCTCCCTACGGACATGGGATTCGCGCAGTTCCCGTTCGAGTGCCGGAACCAGTCGCGCCAACTTCCCTTTGACCATGTAATCCTGGGCCCCGGCCTTCATGGCGTCCACGGCCGTTTCCTCACCAATTGTTCCCGAGACGATAATGAAGGGAATATCCAAACCCTTCTCTTTAAGCACGTCAAGCGCATGGGGGGCGCTGAAACGCGGCATGGAGTAATCGGAAATTACCACGTCCCAACCCCGCTGCTCGAGCGCGGCGCTCATATCGTGGGGCGTTTCCACCTGTTCGGAAACCACCTCATAGCCGCCGCGGCGCAGCTCGCGAAGGAGCAGCTCGGCATCATCCGGGTTGTCTTCCACAATCAGAGCCCGCAAGGGTTTAGCCATGCTTCGCTCGCTGAAAGGAAATGGGCGGCTCGTTCAGGAGCAGCCAGTAGAGTCCGATCTGTTTCACCGCGTCGAGGAACTGAGTAAAATCCACAGGCTTGCGCACGTAGCTGTTCACGCCAAGGCCGTAGCCTTCGGCCACGTCCTGCTCCTCCTTGGACGAGGTCAGGATAACCACCGGGATGCCATGCGTTCTTTCGTCACCCCGGATCTTCTTAAGAACTTCCAGGCCGCTCACCTTGGGCAGCTTCAGGTCGAGCAAAACAATCGACGGCCAGTCGTTAATATCGCGACCCGCATACTTATTGGTCGCAAAAATGAAATCCAGGGCTTCGGCCCCGTCTCGCGCCACCACCACCTGATTAGTGATATTGTTTTTCTTGAGGGCCCGCAAGGTCAGGGCCTCATCGTCCGGATTGTCCTCGGCAAGCAGAATTACCTTGGTGTCCATTTTGGGTTCCTTTAGAGTGTAAATGAAAACGTCGCGCCCTTGCCCACTTGGCCTTCCGCCCAGATGCGCCCGCCGTGACGGTTGATCACTCGCCGCACCGTGGCCAGGCCAATCCCGTGGCCTTCGAATTCTCCCTGAGCGTGCAGCCGCTGGAAAGTACCGAAAAGCTTGCCGGCGTAAGCCATATCAAACCCCGCGCCGTTGTCGCGAACAAAGAATATGCTCTTGCCGTTCTCGCCGGACACGCCAAATTCAATACGCGCATGAGGACTCTTTCCCGTAAATTTCCAGGCATTCGCCAGCAGGTTTTGAAGCGCCACTTCCAGCAGGCGGCGGTCACCCTGCGCCTGCGCGCCGGGGGCGATTACGAAGTCAACTTCACGGCTGGGATCATTCTGGCGGAGGTTCTCCGCGATGGCTCCGGCCACAGCGCTCAAGTCCACGTTTGACCGCTGAACTTCCTGACGGTTCAGGCGAGCCAGGCCCAGCAGGCAATCGATGAGTTCACCCATGCGCTGCGTCGCGGCGCGCACCCGGCTGAGGCAATTGCGTCCTTCGGCATCCAGCTTTTCTCCGTGATCCTCCATCAACACCTGACTGAACCCGTCGATGGCGCGCAGAGGGGCTCGCAAATCGTGGGAGACGGAATAAGCGAAGGTTTCCAATTCACGATTGGTGGCTTCCAAGTCCGCGCCGCGCTTTTCCAGCTCCGCGTTCAGCTTACGAATCCCGGATTCTATCCGTTTTCGGTCGGTCACATCGCGAATGCCACTCGATACGAGGGTTTCCGTCCCTGTACCGAAAGGGCTCAGACTGATCTCCGGGGGGAATTCCGTGCCGTCCTTCCGCCGGCCATAAAATTCCAGGCTTGCACCCAGAGAGCGAGTCCGCGCTTCATGAAACAAGTTAGCCCAATTTCCGTGGTGCTCGCCCCTGAACCCCTCGGGCACCAGCAACTCCACGCTTTGCTGCAACAATTCCTGGCGGGGGTAGCCAAAAAGCCTCTCCGTCTGCGCGTTGACCAGTGCGATCCGGCCATCCATGCCAGCCACCACAATGGCGTCGGGAGCCGATTCTAGCAGGCCGCGGAATTTTGCCTCCAACTGCTGGCGCTCGGTGACGTCGTGATTGATTTCCAGGATGGCCTTGGGATTGCCGGCATTGTCCCGCACCAGTACCCAGCGGCTATCTAAGATCACGCGCCTGCCGTCACGCGACGTCTGAATCAATTCACCTTCCCAAGAATCGTGGGAGAGGGTTTGCTTCTCGATATCCTTCAGCGGAATGGGGAATTCGGTCTTGAGTAGATCGTACGCAACCCTTCCCATCGACTCCTCTTTCCGCCAGCCGTAAGTTCGCGCCGCGCCCTGATTCCAATAGGTAATAAGGCCGTTCAAATCGCGGATGAAGATGGCGTCGCGTGCCAACTCTACGAGCTCGGCAAGCTCGTTCAACTTCTCCGCCTGGCGTTGCAGGTCCACCTGCGCCTTGCGGCGCTCGTGGCTGCTCAGGATAAGCAGTGTGGTCACACCCGTGACCAGCAAGAGTGCGAAGATGGTCCCTAAGGCCACAGTGATGTCGGCGTCGCGTGCGTGCTGCTGGCTGGCAGCCTGCCGATTTTCCAGGAGACTTCTTTCTTCCCCTGTCATCGCTTCGACCCCGGCATAAATTTCAGCCATCAGCCCCTTACCCTCACCTTGCCGAAGCGCTGCTAAGACAGGTTGAACCCCCTGCTCCTGATGCATGCGGATAAGATCCTGCATCAGTTCAAGCTTGCGTTGCACCAGCGGTTCATAGCGGTCGAGGTTGCGTTGCTGCTGGGGATTGTCGGAAGTCAGATGCCGAATTGCGCGGAACAGATCCCCGGCATTTGCCGCTAACACGTGATATTGGTGCAGAGCGTGCTCGTCGCCCGTCATTACGTAGTTGTAGTTGGCGGACTCGGCCCCTGTCAGGTTCGCGAAGAATGCCTCAATCTCAAATAACACCTTGTCGGTGTGAGCCACCCACGCATCGGTCTCTGCCAGTGACTGGATTGCCCGGTACTGGACCGTGGCAAGGACCAGCAAGGTGACCAGAGCTACCCCAAAGCCCATGACGGCAATTTGGGTCGGTGAAAACCGGTCTACGAATTTTGTCGGCGCGTCCGTCATTTCATTTTGGGTCGGTGACTTCCTTGCTGGAAAGACTTGCTCCATGTTTGCGTCCTCCTAGCAAGTTGATGAAAAATGCGGTCTAAATATCTTTTGGGCAACATGGAGGTCTTGCGGCGCCAATGCCTTAAAAGGGTCCACTATTGCCAGCGGACTGCTTGCCGAACAACCTCCTCCGTCTCTTCACAATGTAGATCGAGCCCCGCACTTCTCAACCCGTCGGCTTGTGGGTGAGACAGGAAAACAGTCTCTCACCACCCCACAGCGCCGGATATTCAGACGGTTCCAACCTCCCTTGTAGTGTCGAAGGGTACTCCCAGGTAACAGCTTACCAGAGAAACGGACGAAATGTCGCACGTAATATTTATTCTCCGTATAATAGCCATTCTTCATAAACAATAGTACTTTCGTACCCCTCGCGAATTCACCTCAGAGGAACCGGCCGAAAGTAAAGGTAGTTGTATTGCGGCCTCTTGGCCGTGGCCTCCGGACAGGGAAAATAGCTCATAAGGCGTTTGCGGCGGCGCGACAATTTTGAGTTCAGGCGGTCTGCCGAAATGCGCCTCAGCAGGGGGGAATTCGTTTCGCTGGGCAGGGGCGTCAAACAGACAAATCCCGATCAATGAGTGCGGCCTCATCAGAAGGCCCCTCCTTTCCCATGGAACGAATCGGCCAATATGTCTAAGAACTTTACACAATCGAGGAGCTGAGTCTTCGGTCATTCGCTAATAGAGCGTTGCTAGCGGCCCGGAAAACCGCCGAAACTGGATTCATTTGATATGACTAGAGACGATAAATTGTACGTGCCTGATTGCGGTTGTCCCTTTGAGTCGAACCAACTACAGACCGCATACGGTGGGACCTCACTTTGTTCGACTCTTTCGACGGTCATCTTTGGGCTTCCTGACTTTAGTTGCACGACATCTCCAGCTTTGATTTCGGCCATGTTTTTGACTCCTTCTAGAGAGGTGATTTATGCCGCAGAGTAGACCACAGATTGGACAAGTTGTACACCTGAATAGTGGATCGCCTGACCTTAAAGTCATCAGCTTTTGTGACGCTTGTAAAATCGTCGAAGTAGAGTGGCAGGCTAATGGGGAAATTCGGCACTGCCATTTTCCACTAGCCTGCCTTAACTAATTAACCGTCGTGATGGTGGTCGTGCCCAGGTCGGCCAAATGCTGAAGCGGGTCATGCGGCCTCCAAAAGTTCAGTGATAGACCAGACGTGGTCGGCAAGCCCCGCTTCCATCGCGGGAGTCACACGGAGAGTTTTAACGACATGGCAAAAGTTGTACCAAACGAAATAGAGGGCCAAGGCCGCTTTCAGGTTCTCCCATTTGCGGGAGAAAGCGTTTGTCAGGCGCGTGAGTCTGCGAATCTGCATCCGCATGGTCAAGTTGGAACGCTCTACGTGCGACGTGCAAATCTTGCTAAGTTCGGGATTGCCCCATTGCGGGACTGGGACAGCGTCCACGACTTCGGCAGGGGAATACCGCGCTTCGCCATCACGGGAAGTCGAGTACACCTTGATGAGTTGCGCGAAGTCAACGCGGGTACCAAGGCAGGTATGAATGGCATCGATGTACGGCTTGAATCCATCGGTCGTAATTTGAAAGTGGCCAGATGTGGCCGCGTCCAGTTTTTCCGTAAAGGCCATTGTGTCGCGGGCCGTTCGCCGTCCAAGATGCCAAGTCAGAACGGCCTTGGTGTTCCGCTCAATCGCGACAAAGCAGTAGGCATCTCCGCGCAACGGGTCACCGTCCGCGTTGTTCTTTTCTTTGCACCCGACAAATCCCCACAGCTCGTCACATTGGACGTCACGGACAGGCAGTCCATGGATTCTGTTTTCCAGAAGCCGCTCGCATTTGTTTCCCACCTCGACAAGCAACGAAAGAAGCGTGGTGTGGTGAATGCCCGTGAAGCGTTCAACTGTACTAACAGAGCATCCCTCAGCGAGAAGCTGGATTGCCTGCGCTGCCTTATCGAGAGGCGTCCGCATCGCGCCCAAGGGTGTGGCGTGGTCTTCGGTAAATGTTTTGCGGCATTGATTGCAGCGGAAGCGTTGCAGGCCGTTACGATGCTTCCCAAACTTCTTGCAGCGAGACTGGCAGTTGTGGCAGGTCACGGCTTGACTCCTTTTGGGGCCAAGCCGATAATGACTTTGTGGTCGGCATTGCGGCTTACCCCGCGTGCTGATTTAGCCCCGCTAGTAGCTCGTAACTACTGGCGGGGCACTACTACTCCATTACTTTCTTTTCTCCAGCAATTCCTTCAACCAACTTGTTGGCACTGGCGGAGGGCCGAGGCCACCCGTCCATTTGAATCTAGTCCCCGAGAAGGGGGGGGCTGCCGGAATATCCTTAATCTCATTTGCCTTCAGAAGTCTCTTTACTATGGTGTGGATGTTGGCTGTAAGATTTTTGTACTCGGAGACATCATAGCCAGATTCTTTCAGTGCTACTACGACTTCACTTATCGCCAGAGCCCTTTTATCGTCCTTAGAAAAAATCCATCTAACAGCGTCCGTGAGCCCCAACTCTTTTATTGGGTCTTGGACCTCAACGCGGCAAAGAGCTGCAAGATGGACTATGTCATTTTGGAGTTTATTGATGCGCCACTCTATACTTGCACGTTCGCGTATCGACTCTACAAGTTCTTCCTGTGCGGCTTCCAATGCAATTTTCAGATGATCATAGTTTTCCAAGCTTGGAGGAAGGCCAAGCCCAGAAGTTTGAGGGGGAAGCGGCAGGTCTTTGCTCATAAGGTCTCTCCTTCACACACTAAAATACATGAGGTGAATTTCTGTGTCAACTAAAAAATCACACGATGTGAATAATTTAACAACCTTAACAACGTGGGACTTTGTGATAGAGGAAAGCGCCCGCCAACTGCAAGAGTCTGAATCTAGGTCCAGCCGATTAAGGGTTTGCTTGGATTATTTTCAGAAGAGGAAAGAAAGCGGCGATCCATTTCCAGGAGTTGAAATCCTAAAGGAAAAGGGATTGCTACCAACAACGCACAATTAGCGGACTACCAAATATCACCAAATGTCACCGTCACTCACCATTCTGGTGTATGATGGTTTTATGCCCGCTTCAAAGAAGGTGATCCGCCAGACCGTGGGTCTTCCATTAGACACCGCGCGCCAGGTGCGGAGAATCGCGAAACAAAGACGCTTGAGCGCCAATCGTGTGGTCGTTGAACTTGTAGAAGAAGGAATCGAAGCGCAAAAGCGCAAGCAAAAGGAGTTTTTCGACCTTGCTGACCGCTTCCGAGCGGCAACCAGCCCGAAGGATGCCGCCCGCCTCGGCGACGAACTCGGCCGAATGGTGTTTGGCCGCTGATGCCTTACCTGGAAACCTGGGATAGTTTGCCACCGGCCGTCCGCCAACACTTGGTCAAAAGGATGCAGGATCGGCGCATCGCGCTCGTTGATCTGAATAAGCTGCGACTGTGGGTTGAATCCCGTCCTCAGGTTCCCCAGGGGAAATGGTACAGAGATTTTGGATCGTTCAAACTCTGCGGCGAGGGATCCTACCCAAAAACCTTCCTGCTTTCGGGGCAGGCTGCTGAGGGCGAATGTCTATGACCTGTAGGTCCGCTTTTGCGAAGCGACAATCGCCGCCTCAACCACAGAGCGCAGGGAGTGCCAAAGAGCAGTCTGTCTCTTTACCTCAGTGACCTCTGTGGTGGCGGCCCTTTCGTGGTTGTGGCTCCGCCCCGCTATGCTAAAGTCTGAGGTTCTATGGAAAAAATCATCAGAAGCGCAGTTGGGCTCGGCACGCTGCTCATCGTCGCCGCATTGAATCCGGCCCCAGCGAGCGCAGCATCATGCAGCAGCCTGGCCACTCTTACGCTTGCCCATACCAGCATCACTGTGGCGGAAGAAGTCGCCGCAGGGGAATTCAAAATGCCCGCCGACCCCGTTCTGCCGCCCGGCGAGGCCCAAGCCCGGCAACGATTCGCAGAGGCGTTCAAGGACCTTCCCGAATTTTGCCGGGTTACGGCAACCATCCGGCCCGTGGCGGATTCAGAAATCAAAATTGAAGTGTGGATGCCGCCTTCGGGCTGGAACGGAAAGTTTCTTGCGGTGGGAAACGGCGGATGGGCAGGAACCATCAATTACTCGGGGATGAACCAATCGCTCAGGCGCGGCTACGCCACTGCTTCCACGGACACCGGCCACGCGGGCAGCGGCGGCGATGCGAGTTTTGCCTATGGCCATCCCGAGAAGCTGATTGATCTGGGTTACCGCTCAGTGCATTTGATGACGGTCGATGCCAAAGCCATAATCGCGGCGTTTTACGGCAACGGGCCGCGACTCTCCTATTGGAATGGCTGCTCGACGGGCGGCAAGCAAGGGCTCACCGAAGCGCAACGCTACCCTGACGACTACAACGCCATCGCTGCGGGCGCTCCCGCTAATTACTGGACCCACCTGATGTTCGGAACCATCTGGCCGGCCTTTGCCGACCTGCAAGACCCGGCGAGCCACATTCCAGCCGGCAAATACCCGTTGATCCATAAAGCGGCTTTGGATGCCTGCGATCAACTTGATGGGGTCAAGGATGGCATCATTGATGATCCCAGGCGGTGCCACTTCGACCCGAAGACGCTCGAATGCAGCGGCCCTGACGCTTCCACGTGTCTCACCGCACCTCAAGTCGAGGCCGCGCGAAAGATCTATGCGGGCGCCACGAATCCGCGCACGGGGAAACAGGTGTTTCCCGGCCTCACGCCTGGCAGCGAACTCGGTTGGGGAGTTGAAGCCGGTGGGCCGAAACCCATGAGCATTCCCCTTACCTTCTTCCAATTTGTCCTGTTCAAAAATCCTGACTGGAAATGGCAAACTCTGGACTTTAATCGGGATGTGGCGCTCGCCGACCAGCAGGTCGCACTTATCCTGAATGCCGTCGATCCGGATCTCCGGGCATTCAAGGCTCACGGCGGGAAGCTCCTTCTGTATCACGGGTGGATCGATAACCTCATCACGCCACTGAATACCGTCAATTACTACGAAAGCATGGTCAGGGCGATGGGCGGCCCTGAGATGACGCGCGACTTCGCCCGCCTCTTTATGATTCCGGGAATGGGGCACTGCCAGGGCGGTCCGGGGACAGACATTTTCGACAAAGTGGGAGTGCTTGAGCAGTGGGCGGAGAAGGGCGTGGCCCCGGCCCAGATCACCGCTTCCCATCAGGCCAATGGAGTAACGGATATGACCCGGCCGCTCTGCCCCTATCCGCAGGTGGCCCGCTGGAAAAACTCGGGCAGCACCACCGATGCCGCCAACTTCGTTTGCCTCGACCCGGCCGCGCTACCCTCCAAGTAAAGGCGTCGGGTATACTATCTAATTACCGCATATGGACACATATAGCTCCGATGCAAACGACCTCCTGAAGCGCCAGGCCAATATCAGTGTGCAGCGCTACTTTGAGATTTCGCTGCTCCTGATGCTCGCCACCGGCTTCATGACCGTCGCTACCACCGGCAAGCTGGACCTGGTTTCAATCGTGGGGATGTTCGCGGCACTGTGCATCAAATTCTGGGGGTACATCCGCGGTACGGATTTTTCCCTCAGCCAAAAAACGGTTACACGCGTTTCCATCTTTTACATTTTCTTTTACGGTCTCGATTTCCTGATCTTCTCCTCCGGCCCCACGGCGATTGACCGCATGCTGGTGGCTACCGTCCACCTGGTGCTTTTCACCGCAGTGATAAAAATCTTCTCCGCCCGGACATATCGCGACTATGGATACCTTGCCACGCTGTCGTTCCTGATGATGCTGGCCAGCGCCGTGCTCACGGTGAACACCGCATTCCTGGTGAGCTTCACGATTTACGGACTGGCAGCGATTTCCACTTTCATCAGCTACGAAATCAAGCGGGGGATGGAAGGGGCGCAGCGCGCCCCGGAGGGACCCTTCCGGATTCCGGCGCAAAATCGCAAGGCCATTGAGAAGGCCCTGCTGGCGGCGGCTACATGCCTGTCAGCTGGGATTTTCAGTTTGGCGACGGTTTTGTTTTTCGTCATTCCGCGTTACCGGACAGGCTACCTGACGGAAATGTCGATGCAGGCCCAAAACATCACAGGGTTTTCCGAAACCGTTAATTTGGGAGACATCGGGCAGATCCTGCGTTCGCCCATGGTGGTGATGCGCGTCATGCCGGCGGGCAGTCCGCGGGCGTATGCGGGCATCAAATGGCGCGGCGTGACGCTGAACAGCTTTAATGGCAAGAAATGGTTCAACGACAATGCGGACCGGATAGCCCTGAAAGAGCAGTCCTACCAGCAATTCCTTCTCCCCCTGCCGGAAGGATTTCAGGAGCGCCCCAACCAGCCTCGCCGCTACCGGGTGTTGCGCGCGGGGCTTTCCACCGACGTGCTTTTCGTTGCCGCCGAGCCGCGGGAGGTCTCCGGCGTGCGCCTGCTCAGCCAGGACCAGGCCGGCGCACTTCACAATCCGGGAAATTTCAGCTCCCCTTTTGCCTATGAAGTTGTTTCCAACATCGGTCTACCGCCGGCGAAGGAACTGCGCAGCGCCTCCACCGATTATCCCGAGGATATTCGGCTGGTCTATCTGCGCCTTCCGCACACCCTGGATGCGCGCGTTGGGGAGCTGGCCCGCACCATCAGCGCCTCCGCCGCCAACAACTATGACCGCGCCACGGCTATTCAAACCTACCTGCGGGACAACTTTAAATACACGCTGGATCCGCCCGATATTGAGCCCGCCGATCCCGTGGGCAGCTTCCTGTTTCGCTCCAAGTCCGGCTACTGCGAGTATTTTGCCGCAGCCATGGCGGTGATGCTGCGCACGCTGAATATTCCTTCCCGGCTGGTCAACGGATTTCAAACCGGGACCTATAACAGGTTCGGCAAGGACTTCGTGGTGCGGGCGCGCGATGCGCATAGCTGGGTGGAGGTCTATTTCA
>JASHTZ010000466.1 GCA_030040295.1 Terriglobia bacterium
CCCGCAGAGGCAGGTGGATTTTGTGCGCTCATTCCTGGAAATCTACGATGAAAACGGCCGCATGATGGGCACGGGGCGGACGGCAATGATTGGACATCACGTGGCCGCGCTGATGCTTGACACCTATGCGAAAGGGTATCGCGACTTCGACGTGGCGAATGCTTATGAGGGGCTGAAAAAGAACGCGATGGAAGAGACGATGCTGCCCTGGCACGATGGGCCGCTTACCTCCCTCGACCGCGTGTATCTGGAGAAGGGCTTTTTCCCCGCTCTCGCCGCGGGTGAGACCGAGAGCGTGAAAGAGGTGAATCCGTTTGAGCGGCGCCAAGCCGTTTCCGTGACCCTCGAAGCCGCTTACGACGATTGGTGTACAGCAGAAATGGCAAAGATCGCCAACAAGCCGGACGATTACGCCTACTTCCTGAAGCGCGCGCACAACTACCGGAATGTTTTCGACGCGCGGGTGGGTTTTATGGCGCCGAAGACGGCCGACGGCAATTGGCGGTTCACGCCGGAGGAGTTCAATCCGACTTACGCGGGGGGGCAGGGCGGGCGCGACTACTACACGGAGATGAATGCGTGGATTTACACTTTCCACGTGCAGCAGGACGTGGCCGGTTTGATTGGCCTCATGGGCGGGAGGGAAAAGTTTAACGCGAAACTCGATACGCTCTTCACACAGCAATACGGCGGGCTGCACGGCGACCCGGGCCGGGGAAGTCCGGATGGATCGAAGTTTTTCTTCCTCTCGTGGTTCCCCGACATGACCGGACTGATCGGCCAATACGCGCAAGGCGATGAGCCGGCCTTCCACATTCCTTATCTTTATAATTATTCCGGCGAGCCTTGGAAGACCCAACGCAAGGTGCGGGAGATTATGAAAATCTGGTTCACCGCCACCCCGCTGGGAATTCCCGGGGACGAAGACGAGGGCGAAGAGTCCGCGTGGTACGTGTTCAGCGCGATGGGATTTTATCCGGTGTGCCCGGGCCGTCCGGTTTACGACATCGGGAGCCCGATTTTCGACGAAACTCGAATCACGCTGGGAAACGGGAAAATCTTTACGATTACGGCCCGCAACGTTTCGGCCAAGAACAAATATATCCAGTCAGCGACTCTCAATGGCAAGCCTCTCGACCGGCCGTGGTTCAATCACGCTGATGTTGCGAATGGCGGAGCACTGGTGCTTGAAATGGGTGAACGGCCGAACACGACATGGGGCAGCGCGCCGGAAGATGCGCCGCCTTCCATGTCAACCGAAGCCGAATGAGCTAATCCGTCGGGAGATCCGCCGGCTCTGCCGGGGCGGCAGTCGGAGTTTGACAGTTCCGGGAATCAGCGAGTGGTGAGGATTTATCATTTAGAACGGACCCCTCACCGCAACTCCCCTGCCCCTATTCCCTCTCCCCTGGGGAGAGGGGAGAAGGGGTGATCGGCTGAGGGGTTTCTGGGCGGTGGCGGTCAGGCCCCTTTGAGGGGCCAGCCACCGGAAAGCCTCCTGCTTTGCCGGAGGATGATTACTGAGAACGCCCGATGCGAGCCACCTCCCCACGGGAGAGGGAAAAGAATTGTTTTCCTTCTCCCCTGGGGAGAAGGTGGCTGAGGGACGAGGCCGGCTGAGGGGTTTCTTCTAACCCGCTTTTAGCTGTAGCGTGGCAGTCCCCAGCCGCGAGTGGGGGCACCCGCGCTACAACCCACTCAATCTTGCACTTTTCTTATCTGGTAAGCGGCCTCCAGCTTCAGGCTTTCCCCCGGCGCGAGCGTGCGCTTCGGCGACCACACTCCCAGGGTCACACGCCTGTCCCCTTTGCCGTCCCACTGGTTGCTGCAGCGTGCGACCTGGTCTTTGGGGAAAGTCACGACAAGCGAAATATTTTCGGCAACTTCGGAAAGAGTCCATTCGCCGTCGGGCAGGTCCGGGTTCGCATACCAATCCGTTCCCGTGGGCTCCTGGCCCGGCGTCAGGATTGGCTTGCGCACAGTCTTTCCCGCCTGGCTGCTAAACGTAATCGCTGATGCCGCCAGGTTTTTCGGCGGAGCATCGAACCTGGCGCTGAGCACGGCGTCAATCGGGGCGCTGCCGGAATTTTCCAGCGTGGTTTCCGTGTGGACCACAGGTTTTTCCCCGAGCAGCCGGATGGTGCGTTGGAATTTCAATCCTTCGGGCGTCATGCCCGAGAGTCGAACCTCCCGCCGAGTCGGCGTGCCCTCGAGCTGCCAAGTGGAGTCATAGGTCTTTGCCTGAAGGTAATCCGCCACCGCGTAGACTGCCACTCCGCTTGTGTCGGGATAGGTGCGCTCGCCGGGGTCGGGATGCCGCACCACTTCGGCCATGCCGGCTTTATCGATGATGCTGATGATTCGGCCCTTCAGTTCCGGGACGACGACCACGCGCAAAGAGGAGTTCTCGAGCGTCACCGCCGGGTAGGGTTTGATGACTTTGGCAAACGCTTCCTCGTCCTCCTCGATGCGCCGGCCTTCGTGGAATTCGGTGATGCCAAACGAGCGGGCGTCAGCAACAATTTTCCGGAATTCCTCGTGAAGTTGATCGAAATTCTGCGGTCCATAGGAGCCGTTGCGCACTCGGAACGCTTTAGCGTGGCTGAACTTTACATAATCAATGGATAGGCGCGCCTTGCGGACTCTCGCGCGGGTCACATCCTCAGCAGCGGCGGATTCAGCCCGGTCCAAAATCCCCGCCGCCTGCGTCAGGAACTCCTTGGAAAGATACGGCACGCCGGGGTGATTGAAGATCCACATATGGTCGCCCTTGCCGCCGGGAGCAAGCCTGACCTGCTGGTGCTGCAAATCGAAGTAAGCGCGCATGGCACGTGCGGCCTTAGCGTAGTACGCGAGCATGAATTCGTCGACGGTCTTGCTGACATCGGTGGCGGGGTCCCAGAGCAATCGAGCCATCACGTAGGAGCGCAGTTCGGCGTTTTCACCGCCTCCTCCCGGGGCACCGTCGCCTTCCAGGAAAATCCCCACCACGCCGTTTTTCTTGTAGAGAGGAAAATCCGCGGCGAGCTCGTCGAAATCCGGGAAGGGAAGCAGGTAATGCGAAAAATTAGTGACGTAATGCCAGATGTAAAGCTGGTTGGTGATTCTGCCCCAGGCGCGGAGATGCTCGACGAAATATTGCGAGTACTCGCAGTGGTCGTAGGGATGCGCCTCGCACACGCCAATCGGGCAGAGGCGCACGCGCACGTTGGGCACAGGGCGAACCTTCGTGGGTGGCGGCTCCGAATACCAATAGGCCAGGGTATCAATAAGCTTGTCAGGGTGCTTTTTGCCCACCTCGGTAGCCACGGCATTGACGAAGCGCAGAATGGGTCCGGAATGCGCGCCGCCTTCTTCGTCCTCGACGCGACGGCAGTTTTCGCACTCGCACCAGCCTTGTGTGTCATTCTGCGAAACCGAGTAGATGCTCGCCTCGGGGTGCTCGTCGATCCACCTCA
>JASHTZ010000467.1 GCA_030040295.1 Terriglobia bacterium
GCAGTCATTAACTCCAGCGTCTTGCGCGAATCGCCGGGATGACTCAGATAAATTTGCCGCAGACGCAGAGTCTTGTTCCGTAATTCGCGCTCCACCTGAAGGCGATGAAGATTCATCGGAACTTCGAGTTTGGCAAACACATCTTCGCCGCACAGCATCTGCCGCGCCGCCTTGATGTCCAGCAGTTCGATGGCAAATAGGTCCGCGGAATGGTCAAGCTCTTTGAGGGTCAGAAAGAGTGGCGCCGGATGGCGTTTCTTTGCCCACCATGCCGCCGGTGAGTGCAGTTTCTCCAAATCGCTCCGGCCCAGGGTTTGCACGACGCAAAGGACGTTGAGGTCCGAATGCCCCTCGTGGAAATCCTCCGCCGCGGCGGAGCCGTAGAGAACCGCCGAGAGCAGATTGCTTCCCGCGGCGTCCTTTAGCCTTTTCACCAGCTCCTTTAAATCTTCTTCCGCTCTCATCTTGATCGCTCCCGTGAAACTCCTTTAAGAGGAGAATGGCTACCAACCGCCGCCGGCCCCGCCACCGCCTGATGCTCCTCCGCCAAACCCTCCGAAGCCCCCTCCGCCACCGCCGAATCCGCCCCCACCAAAGCCACCGCCTCCCCAATACCCACCGCCCCAATATCCGCCACGCCATCCCCCGCTTCTCCCCCAGCCGCGAGTCGAGGATCGCATGAAAGTCTTAGTAATCAGATAGGGCACTCCAATCATCAGCAGCAGAAAGACGAAGAATGGTGTGGGATCTCCTCTATTCCTGGAGCGGGGTTCCCTGGATGAAGCGGCAGGCGTGCCGGCATTGGACAGGGCGTTGAGAGAAACATGACTATCCTGCGCAATGACTCCCGCAATTTGTTGGGCCATCTGCAGCAGCGCGCTGTTATAATCGCCCCGGCGAAGATAGGGAAGCATGTCGCGCCCGAATCCGCCCACTTTGCCGTCGGGAAGAACGGGTTCGAGGCCATAGCCAACCTCGGTCCAATATTTGTGGTCCTGCGTGGCCATCAGCACCATGACGCCGCGGTCAGTTCCTTTGTAGCCCACGCCCCATTTTTGGAAAAGGCGGTTGGCAAAGTCTTCCACCGGATCGCCGTCCAAGGTCTTGACGGTGACCACGGCAATCTGCGCCTTGGCTTTTTGATCTACCTCCGTGCTCAGGCGGGTGATCTCGCTTACTGTCGCCCCATTCAGTACGCCGGCGAAGTCGTTCACGTACCCCTGAGGATTCAGCTTCTGCCACTGTTCAGCGCGCGCCCCCACGGGCGTGAACGTAAGAATCAGAACGGCAAAAGCGCTCCAGCGTCTGCGAAGATTAAAGCGGTGAGGGAGGAATGATACCGTGCCCCAGGGAATTGAGCTTGATGAAGTTGTTTCTCGGATTGTCATTTGTTACGGGACTACGGGAAGGCGTCCGCCGGGCTTCCCTTTTTAATCGTACACGGCGTTCCCGTGCGAAGCAACAATGGCCGAGTGAATAGCCTCATGTGAGTGAATACCCTCATGAAGGGAACGCGGCCGGGGGCGGCGGCGCTACGACTCCGTGCCGGTTCCTGCTCATTCCTCACCTGGCTTAGGCTTGGCGGGGTGTTCCAGGTCGAGCTTGTCCCCCAGCTCTCTCTGAAAGCGCAGCAGCCGCTCGGTGAGTTCTTGGCGGACGGGCTGCAGCGATGCCTTTTCCGCGAGGTTCGTAATTTCCCACGGATCTTTGTTCAAATCGAAAAGCTGAGTCTTGCGGACAAACGGATAGACGATCAGCTTGTAGTCGCGCGTGCGCACGGCGCGCTGAAAATTCTGGTAGCGGCAGAACACCGCGTCGTGCGGGGGCGCTCCTTCGCCTTTGATGATTCCCGCCAGGCTTGGAAACTCGACGGAGGGAGGAATGGGAATTCCTGCCAGCTCGCAGGTGGTGGCGAAGGTGCTGTGCTGGTAAGCCAGATGCGTCACCTTTTTCCCTTTGGGAATGCCCGGCCCACTGATGAGATAAGGCATGCGAATGCTGTGGTCGAACATATTCTGCTTTCCCATCAGGCCGTGCTGCCCGACGGCTAGGCCGTGGTCGGCGGTAAAAATCACGTAAGTATTGTCCGCCTTGCCGGAGCGCTCCAGCGCGTCAAGAATCCGGCCCACCTGGCTGTCGAGATAGGCGATGAGGGCGTAATACTCCGAGCGGTGGAGCTGCACGGCCTGGCGCGTGCGCGGGAAGGGCGCAAGCTGCTCGTCGCGGCCCTTCAGAAAGCCGTTATCGAAGGGGAATTCGGGAAGATAATTGGGCGGAATTTCAATTTTGTCACGAGGAAACATCTCCACAAATTCTTTGGGAGATTGCCTCGGGTCGTGCGGCTCATTGAAGCCGATGTACATGAAGAAAGGCTGATTCAGGCCCGGAACCTTGTGGAGCAGGTGATCGACGGCGCAGTCCGACCATACACGGCAGGAATGGTGAATTTCGTCTTCCGGCGCGTCCTGCCAGAGCTTGGTGTGGATCCAATGCCCCTTCAGATTTTCATCCCAGGGCGTCCAATCGTCTCCCGGCGCGGGGCGATGGTAAGCCTCAGGCCCGGATTCAAACATGCCAAGGCCAATCGGCCCCATCTCCTCAAAGCAGCGTTGCAACATCGTCGGGTCAAGGTGCCACTTGCCCGCGATGTAAGTATGATAGCCGGCGTTTTGAAAAGTCTGACCCCACAAGGGTGTGAAATCGCACCTCGGACTTGGCCCGGTGGGATCCGCGCGGAAAGTGGTGAGGCCGGTGAGCAGCATCATGCGGCTCGCGATACACACCGCTCCCGTCCAGCTTCCCTGGTGGAAGCAATGGGTGAAGGCGCAGCCGTTCTTCACCAGTCGATCGAGATTGGGAGTTTGGACTTCCTGGCTGTCTATCGCCCGGATGGCGCGATAGGTAAGATCATCCGCGATCATGAAAAGAAAATTCGGCCGGCTGTCGGGAACCTTGGAAGTTCCGCCGGCGGCCAAAGCTCCGCTCGCCGCCGACCCGCCGACCACGGACTTTATAAATGCTCGACGCTTCACGCAAGCCTCCCTCTGATTCTTGATTCTAAACGATGCAGGAAGGAAGGGAGCTTGAAAATCGCAAATGCTGTAGCGGCGCTCTGTGAACGTCGCCGGCGGTCGATAGACCGCCGCTGCAGTGCTTGACTACCCTTAACTCCCGCCCACATACTGGAATTGAGCGATTCTGCTGATCCAGCGCGGGGCGAGGCATAAGCATTTTCGACAACATGAATACAGACAAGGCGCTACTTGTAGACTTATACGAGCTCACGATGGCCGCGGCTTATTTCGAACACGGCATCGATTGCCGTGCCACGTTTGAGCTCTTTGTGCGCCACCTTCCGGCGCAGCGCTCATATTTGGTGGCGGCGGGCCTCGACTCCGCCCTCACCTACTTGGAGAATTTGCGCTTCAGCGAAGACGACGTGCGGCTTCTGCGCGAGCAATCCGCCTTTCAGACTGTCGGCCCGGAGTTTTTTGACTATCTGCGCGAATTCTGGTTCCATGGCGACGTGCATGCCCTCGCCGAGGGCACCCTGGCTTTCGCGGATGAACCCCTGCTGCAAGTTACTGCTCCGGTGCTGGAAGCGCAGATTGCGGAGACCTACCTGCTCTCCGTGATTCACTATGAAACCTTGGTGGCGTCAAAAGCGGCCCGCGTAGTGCGCGCGGCGGCGGGCCGCCCGGTATTGGAATTCGGCACCCGCCGGGCGCACGGGCCGGAAGCAGGAGTGCGCGCCGCGCGAGCGGCGTGCCTGGCCGGATGCACAGCTACCTCAAATGTGCTGGCCGGGGCGCTTTATGATCTGCCCCTGGCGGGCACCGCCGCGCATTCCTGGACGCAGGTTTTCGCCGATGAGCGGCGCAGCTTTGAGGCCCTGCTCGAGACTTTCCCCGACACCGCGATTCTGCTGGTGGATACCTACGACCCGCTGGTGGGTGCGGAAATCGCAGCCACGTTGGGGAAGGATGTGCCGGGCGTGCGGCTCGATAGCGGCGACATGATGGAAAAAAGCCGGTATGTCCGCGACATCCTCGACCGCCACGGCCGGCGAGCCACGAAAATCGTGGCCAGCGGAGATTTGAACGAATACAGAATCGAGGAACTGATCGCCCACGGCGCGCCCATTGATTCCTTCGGAGTAGGCACGGACCTGGTGACTTCGCGCGACGTGCCGGCGCTGAGCGTGGTTTATAAATTGGTGGAGACGGAAAAATCCGGAGTCGTTGAGCCCAAAACCAAATTCAGCGAAGAAAAGGTCTATTGGCCGGGTCGCAAGCAGGTTTTCCGCTTTTCCCAGCAGGGAAAGTACCATCACGACCTTCTCGCCCGCGCCGGGGAGGAGTACCCCGAAGCCGCGCCGCTGCTGGAACCCGTGATGGAGGCCGGCCGCCGCCTCGCTCCCGCTCCGCTGGTGAAGGAGATCCGCGAGCGCACGCTGGCCAACCTCGCGTGTCTGCCGGAAGCTTACCATTTGTTGCGCGAGGCCCCTGCTTATCCCGTTGAGAAAAGCGCCGGGCTCGATCGTTTGCTCGAAGAAGTTCGCATGCAGCGCCTGGGGGCGGCGAAAGCATCTCCACAGAGGGAGGTGATTAGCTCATGAGCGGCATGACCGGGCCCCTGGCGTTTTTCGACGTCGATACGCAGGTGGATTTCATGCGCCCGGAGGGGAAACTTTATGTTCCGGGCGCGGAGCAGATTGTGCCCAACCTTCGCCGCCTGCTGAGCTGGGCGCGCGAGAATGATGTGCCGGTCATTTCCACTGCCGACGCCCATTCGCCCGACGATCCCGAGTTCAAAACCTGGCCGCTGCACTGCGTGACCGGCACGCCTGGGCAGCAACGCATTCCCGAAACTCAATTTGCCTCGCCGGTAGTCATCTCCAGCCGCGGTGGCGACTTCCGGCCGCCCGCGCGCTGGACGGGCCAGTTCATCGTTGAAAAGACCACTTACTCACCTGAAGACAATTCCCATTTTGACGACTTATTGCACGCGCTCGGACCGCGCCGCGCGGTGGTCTTCGGCGTGGTGACGGAGTATTGCGTGCTCGCCACGGCCCGGGCGCTGATCCGCCGGGGCTTTGCGGTGGACCTGGTGACCGATGCAGTAAAATCCATTAGCGAAGAAAGCGGCAGGAAGGCCCTGGATGAGTTGGCTTCCGCCGGGGTCCGCCTGGTTACGACGGCAGAAGTCTGCCATCCTGTCGCGACCGCCACGGCGGCGGTCCGGCGTCCCTAGGTATTCTGGAGGACGCGGCGGTAAAGGTCTTCATAGAGAGGAATGATTTTCTCGGTGCAGAAGTGACGCAAGGCGCGTTGCCGGGCGGCTTGGGACATTTCCTTGTGCTTTTCGGGGTTGGAAAGAATCTCAAGGGCGCGTGCCGCCATGGTTTGAACGTCCCGCACCTGGACCAAAAATCCCTCCACTCCGTCAGTGACAACTTCCGGCACTCCCCCCACGCGCGAGCAGATGGCCGGCACGCCGCACGCCATGCCTTCCAGCGCCGCCAAGCCAAAAGATTCGAGGTCGCTGGGCAGCAGCAGCACATCTGCGCACGCCAGCAGGTCCTGGACCTGATTCTGCTTTCCAAGAAAAATTACATCCGGGCTGACTTTCTTTTCGCGTGCCAGCCATTCGGCCGCCATCCGGTCCGGCCCGTCTCCGATCATCATCAGTTTGGCGGGGATTTCGCGGCGCACCAGGGCAAAGATTTCGACAACATCCAACACGCGCTTCACCGGCCGGAAATTCGAGAGGTGAACCAGGATTTTTTCCCCGTTCGGCGCGAATTCCTCGCGCCGGCGTTTTCCGTTCCCCGGCGTGAAGACTTCGCAGTTAACGAAATTGGGGATCGTCTCAACAGGGCGATGAATAGCAAACTCGCGCAGGGTGACTTCGCGAAGGTAATTCGAGATGGCGGTGACCCCGTCGCTCTCCTCGATGGAAAAACGGGTAATGGGGAGGTAGGAACGGTCCAATCCCACCAGAGTAATGTCCGTGCCGTGTAAGGTGGTGACAAAGGGAAGCCGGCGGGGCTTCATCATGGCTCGCGCCAGGTAGGCGCTGACCGAATGGGGAATTGCGTAGTGAACGTGCAGCAGGTCGAGGGATTCATTCAACGCCACGTTCGTCATGGCCGTGGCCAGCGCCAGGGTATAAGGCGGGTGGTCGAAGAGAGGGTAATTCAGCATCTCCACTTCATGGAAGTGGATACGTCCGGCGGCTTCGGTGATCCGCACGGGCATCGCGTAGCTAATGAAGTGAATGTCATGCCCGCGCGCGGCCAATTCAATGCCTAGCTCCGTCGCAACCACTCCACTTCCGCCATAGGTGGGATAGCAGGTGATGCCGATGCGCATAGTGATGCCGCAGGAGTTCGGAGCCTCGGACCATCGGCCGGGTTAAGAGTGCGGCTCTTTCTTCTTCGACTCGCTGGTGAAGAGTTGGATGTTCGTTACCGTGCGATGGTCGGCGCGCTGGTCGTAATAAACCATGATGCGAGTACCGGGAGAGAGAATAGCAAGTTTTTTCCTGAACCCATCGGCAGTTTCCACGTGCGTGCTGTGCTTGATGGGAAAGATCTCGGTGTCCTCACCCTCCACGGAACTCACGCTCAGAAAATTATGCTTCTCGTCGAGATTCTTAACGGTTCCGGTAAACATCAAGTGTTCGTTAGCGCTAATGATTTTGTCGATTCCGGGAAGCTTCGGCTTTTCATCGTCCTGCGCTGGGGCGGAATGGGGGACCAGGAAAACCGCCAGAAATGCTACCGCCACGGGCCAACGGGCCTGCCACAAGAAGTGCCAAGGCCGGGCGCGGTGTCGAACATCTTTCACACCGATTCGGAAAGAGGGGAATAAAGTCACAGTGAAATCCCTTGCGAAACGTGTACGACGGGTTTGATGCTAGGCGACCCACAAGGGGTTGTCAAGCGCCGCAAAACCCGCTTTACCCCAGTATGGGAACAATTTCCTTTTGGATTTCCCCGGTCACACGCGCGCCGCGCTCGGTCGTGAATACGTTCACTTCGCTCCGCACGCCAAAATCATTCAGATAAATTCCAGGCTCAATGGAAAAGCAAGTGCGGGGAATGATTCGGCGTTCGTCGTGGGTCTCAAAGTTGTCCATATTGGCCCCATTGCCGTGAACGTCCTCGCCAATCGAGTGACCCGTGCGATGCACAAAAGACTTTCCGTAACCGTGGGCCTCAATCACGATGCGCGCGGCATCGTCAACCTCATATCCGTGAAGCGGCCGGCCTGCTTCCAGGGACTTTTGCACCAGGCTGATGGCGGCGTCGCGTGCCTCGCTGACCACTCGAAAGACCTTGGCGCATTTTTCGGGAATGCTATCGCCAACGTAGCCCGTCCAGGTGATGTCGAAGTAGACCGAGCCAGGCTTGTGCTGCTTGCCCCAGACATCGAGAAGCACAAAGTCGTCGGCGCGAATGGGCGCGGACGCTTTCTCCGATGGGGAATAGTGCGGATTGGCGGAGTTGGCGTTAACTGCCACGCAGGGCGGCTCATCCGTAATTATGCCGTGGGACTCGAGCAGCTTTGCCATTTCCTGCTGTACTTCGTATTCGCTAATCTCCTTGCCGGCGCGCACGGCCTCGCGGATCGCGGCGAATGCGGTCCGCACGGATTCGTGAACCCATTGCCCCGCGGCCAGGTGGGACTGCCACTGCTCCTCGGTCCAGACCGCCTCAAACTGCTGAACGAGGTCGGCGGAGGAGATCACCTCCACCAGGCAGGTTCGCACCAATTCGATGGTGCCCGCATCCACCAGCCCAACATAAGGGATGTTGTTCAGTAGCGAGTATTGCATGGCCACGCGCTTTCGATCCTTGAGCAGGCGGCTGAGTCCCTCGCGCTGCTCGCGCCATGAGGAGTAGCGGGCCGCGCTACCCGGCAGCCCATCCAGATTGTGCGCCTCAATGCGATGAATCAGCTTCGCCGGCTCCCCCTCTGCTGGAATCAGGTAATACCAGCGGCGGGTACACATCACGGGGTTAATGCCGAGGATGCGATAGGCAATGGGATCGCGGCGGTGGTGATCATAAAAGAGCCACGCATCGAGCTTGGCCTCGCGCAGCGCCGTCTGAATGGCATCAAGGTTCATGATTTGTCCCTCCTGGGTTCCGAAACGGAAATCCTACACAGCGCTCTGCCCCTGCGCCTCACCGGGCTTGAAGACGTAATTATAAATCACCATCAGACACGCGCCCGCCAATCCCACGGCAGTAATCACCCACCACATTTGTTGCGGCCGATGGCGAACATCCCCAAATTCGTGCAGCAGATACCCACCCAGCGGTCCGGCGATTAAATAACCGATGGCAATGGGGATGAAGGCGTAA
>JASHTZ010000468.1 GCA_030040295.1 Terriglobia bacterium
TCTTTTTTGAAAATGTCGCGGCTTACACGACCACCGTCGTCGAGAATATGAAGGAGGCGGGGGCGGTAATCGTGGGAAAGACGAACATGCACGAATTGGCCCTGGGGACGACCTCCGAGAACCCGCACTATGGTGCGGTGCGAAATCCCTGGGACCCAGATCGTATCGCCGGTGGTTCCAGCGGAGGTTCAGCGAGCGCGGTGGCCGCGCATGTAGTCTTTATGGCCACCGGCACTGACACGGGAGGCTCCATTCGCATCCCCGCCTCCTATTGTGGCGCTGTCGGACTGAAGCCCTCATTCGGGCGCATCAGCCGATACGGAATCTTGCCCCTTACTTTTAGTCTTGATCACGCCGGCATCCTTACCCGCACCGTCCGCGATGCGGCAGCAACATTAAACGCACTCGCGGGCGTCGATCCCCGTGATGATAGTTCCAGCCCTGAAAAGAAAGATGACTACTCAGTTCCTCCAGAGGCGTCGATCCGAGGCGTGCGGGTTGGTTGGACCGAAGATCTGAATACCGACGGGGTCGAAGCTGATGTTGCGGCTGCGACACGCAGAATGGCAAAAATCGCCGAAGGCCTGGGGGCTGAAATCATACCCCTCACGGTCCCGGACTACGCGGCGATGAATTCCGTCCACAGGGTGATTCTGCACTCGGAGGCTTCCGCGCTAATGCAGCCTTATTTGGGAGAGCGTGACAAGATCAGTAGCGATCTGCTGGCGTTATTTCAGCAGGGATGCCTGCTCCCGGCCACCGATTATGTCAACGCGCAGAGGCTTCGCCGCCTGATGATGCAGGAATTTTCCCGACTGTTTGAACGAGTCGACTGTTTGATGACTCCCACCACGCCATCCGCCGCTTCACGAATCGGCGAAAAAACCGCTCTCATTGGCGGCAAGGAGAGAGACGTCCGTCTGGCCGCAACCAGTCTGGTTCGGCCCGCGAACCTACTGGGTCTGCCTGCCATTTCCCTGCCGTGTGGTTTCAGCGCCAGCGGATTGCCTTTGGGGTTGCAGATTATAGGAAGACCATTTGAAGAGCAACTCCTCCTGCGTCTGGCCGCGGCGCTGGAAGATGCAACGGATTTTGCCAAAGTGGTTCCTGCTCTCGTAAAACCGTAGCCGCTGGCTAACTATTGATGGCAGGCGCGAGCCTAGCGCGATGCAGATCACCGCTATGCGCAAGCCATGTTATCGCAGCGAATAGAATTCCCGAGCGTTTCCCCCCCACACTGCCGCGGAATCTTTCGCACTCAGAGAACCAAGGACTTCATGTAGGGCGTCGACGACCTGCCCATAGGACCCCGCCAGCGTGCAGATGGGCCAATCGGTGCCGAACATCAGCCGTTCATATCCAAACAGCTTCACCACATGGTTCACATAGGGCTTAAGGTCGCCGGGTTTCCAGCTTTGGGGATTCGCGCCCGTAATCATTCCCGAAAGCTTGCACCACAGGTCAGGGAGCTTGGAGACGGCTTCGATATCGCGATCCCAACCGTCCATGCGTTTTTCCGCGATGGGAGGCAGTGCGATGTGGTCGATTACCATTCTCAGCCTGGGACATTTTTCGCGCAGCCGCAGAAGGTATTTCAGATGCCGGGGGTAGATGACCAAGTCAAAAGGAATATTACGGCACTCCAACTCATGAAGGCCTTCCACAACGTCTTTGTGTAACATCCAGGCATCATCAACTTTAGCCTCGAGGGGAGAACGAACGCCTTTGAACTTTGGATGGCGCTGAAGTTGATTGAGGTCGTATGCAAGATGACGGCTGGTCAGGTCCACCCAACCGACCACGCCGGCGATAAAGTCATTCTTCTCCGCCAACTCCAGCAGCCAAAATGCCTCTTCAAGAGAAGCATGGGCCTGCACGGCCACAGTAAGTTGAACGCCGTTGGGCGCCAGGAACGGCTCTAAATCTTGCGGATAGAAGTTGCGGTTCAGGATTTCCCGATCAGGCGTGAGCCACCAGTAGTAGAAGCGGTTGATATCCCAGAAATGTTGGTGTGAATCGACGACTTTCGTGTCCACGCGCGTCCTTTCAGCTCGGCGCAAGTAGTGCTTTTCCTCTCGCCAGAGGACAACGACTCAGGGAAATCGCAGCTCCACCTGTGGCAACAGCCCTCGGCGTTGCAGCGCCGTCCAGAGCTCCGCGGGAATAGGCCAGCTTAACATCCGGAAGTTTTCCTCGACTTCCGCCACCGACCCGCCGCCGGGTATGACTGTCGCGATGGCGGGATGGCACAGGGTGAACTGCAACGACGCGGCCTTTAGCGGGACCCCATGGTCGTAGCATACAGCTTCAATTTGTCGCACTCGCTCCATGATCTCAGGCGGAGGATCGAGATAGCAGAACTTTGCCCCCGGCACCGCCCCGGTGGCCAGGATGCCGCTGCTGTATGGAGCACCGATAATCAAACTTATCTTCTTCTCTGTGCATAGGGGAAGCAGTTCCTTGAAGGCATGGTGCTCCAGCAGGGTATGCCGCAGCGCCAGGAGGAAGCAGTCAAACTCCCCCTCGTGCGCAAATCGTATGAGCATCTCTACTTGATTCATGGCCGCGCTGACCGCCTTAATCACGCCTTGCTCGCGCAATTTGCGAAGCGCGCGGAAGGATCCCTTCATAGCATCGTCAAACAGGCCAACCGGGTCATGAATATGAACTATGTCCAGATGGTCGACCTGCAGGCGCTCCATGCTTTGTTCCACCGAGCGCATCGCGCCGTCGTAGCTGTAGTCATTAGCCGGACGCAGCGGCGGCGCATTGTCAAAGGGAAAGAAGATGTTCTCATTGCTCTTGGGGTCGATCGGAACAAGTGCGAAGCCGACTTTGGTGGCCACAACGAAGCTGGATCTTGGGTGCTTCGCGAACACGCGGCCCATTCTTGTTTCGCTCTTGCCCGAGCCGTAGAGGGGAGCCGTATCAAACAGATTCAGCCCCAGGGCTAGGGCGTGCTCGACGGTGGCCGATGCGGCGTCCTCGGAGATGTCTCTGTACAATCCTCCCAGAGGAGTGCCACCCACGCCCAAACGCGTAACCTTCAGACCAGATTTTCCCAACTCGACTTTTTCCAAAGGATTCATGACTGGCCTTTTTGAGGGGATCGTTCACATCTCATCTTGAAACTGCAAGCGCACCTCTAGAATATCCCAGCGCAGACGAGAAGATTACACCACGCGCCGAAGCAGGATGGGACGAGGTGGTTCGCCTTACGGACTTTTCAAGTGCGAACAGCTATTCAGTTTGTTTATACACAGACAAAATAGTACACGATAGGCTCCTATTTTCAAGTATTTAAAAAGGCACTACCGTTACCGTCGGGAATGATTACAGTGTGAACACGCCGTTGTAAATTTTGGCAATTTTTTCCAAGACCCGTTTCTGCCGCCTGCCTCATAGTGGCTTCCACCAACAGGTACCGAAATAGTCCGCAGTGTCTGCACGCTTTGCGGGCACGAGGGCTGTGGAGTTGGGAACGGGCTGCGGCTTCACTTCACATTTGCGCCGGGATCGGAAATCTAAACGCCATCGGTTTTCGAGGAGGGTGACTTATGACCAGACGAGTGCTTTCTGTTGCCTGCTTATTTTTGCTGAGTGTTTGTGGTATGCAAACCTTGGCTTGGGCGCA
>JASHTZ010000469.1 GCA_030040295.1 Terriglobia bacterium
CGCCGAAGTTGTCGGGAACCTCGATGTAAAGATCGATGGGGATATTGACGGCTTGGCGGATGGCCCCCATCTGCGCGGGGCTTAGATCGGTGGGAATGTTCATCGTCGAGACGCCGCAGCGCTCGAAGATCAGAGCGGTGGCGGGATTGGCGGCGGGCAAGGTGACGGAGCTCTTGATCACCACGTTTTTCGGCAACTCACCTTTCTGCTTCATGGCGTCCAGCACCCAGATGAGCCCGAGGTCGGCGGGAAGAATGCTGCGGATGCCCAGGTCGCAGGCGCGGCGAACGTCCTCGATGGCGTAAACCAGTTGGTCCGCGCCGCGATGCTGAAGGCCGATCACCTTACCTGCTGCGGAGGCCGTCTGCGCCCCGGTTTCAAACGTGGCGCGCGGACCGACGAACAAGCAAACTTCAATTCCTTCTTCTTGCCCAATTTTCGCCATCTCGCGGATTTCGCCGCGGGTGAGCAGCATCACACCGCTTCCCTGGCTCACGCGGTGGATCGGCACCCTCTGGGCTTTCGCCGCTTCCAGCACTTCGCGGAACACTCGCGGGCCCTCGACGCTCGGAATCTCGATTCGAAACTGCCCGCCGTCTTTGAAACGCTTCGAGCTGGGCTTAAGCGCGTGATTGTCTTCACCGGGAAGCTTGAGTTTGGAGAGAAATTGTTGAGTCTTCTTCATGGTCGCCCCCTTGCCACTTCTTCTATCGGGTTCGAAGAATCTTCGTGAACGCCAGTCGCAACAGACGACAAACCAAGGACGCTTTTACTGCGTATACTTCATGTAAACCGTCCGAGTTTCCGTGTAGAAATCCAGTGCCGCGGGTCCCTGTTCCCTCATTCCAAAGCTGGATTCCTTCGTTCCTCCGAAGGGAAGCTGGTATTCCACACCCGCCGTGGGCAGATTCACGGTGATCAGCCCGGCCTCGATTCTGTTGATGAACTGATGGACCCGAGTAAGATCGCGCGAAACAATCGAGGCGGAGAGGCCGAACTTCACTCCGTTGGCCAGCCTCATAGCGTCCTCAAAATCCTCGGCTACCATCAATCCCAGCACCGGGCCGAAGACTTCCTCCTGCGCGATGCGCATCTCCGGCTTGACGCCTGTGAAAATCGTCGGCTCAACAAAGAAGCCTTGGTCATAAATGCCACCTGTGAGGCGCTTCCCGCCGCATACCAGCTTGGCTCCCTCCTTTTGTCCAATCTCGATGTACTGCAAGTCTGTAGACAATTGGGCGGCATCCACGGCAGGGCCGATGTCAATTCCCGCCACGAGCCCGTTGCCTACTTTCAGCTTGTTGGTCTTGACGGCGAGCTTTTCCAGCAGAGGTTCGTAGACTGCCTTCTCAATTATCGCGCGGCTGCACGCGGTGCATTTCTGACCGGTCGAAAAAAAAGCGCCGTTTACCAAAATGTCCGCGGCGTAATCGAGATCAGCGTCCTTCAAGACGACGGTCGGGTTCTTCCCGCCCATTTCAAGCTGCACGCGGGCTTTGCGCCGCGTCACTTTTTCATAAAGCGAGTTGCCGACCTCGCACGAGCCCGTGAACGATACCGCGCGGACGGCGGGATGCTCCACCAGCGCGTTTCCAACCGCACTTCCGGGGCCGGTCACGTAGTTCAAAACCCCTGCGGGAATTCCCGCTTCGTGCAGCGCTTCCACAATTCGATAGGCGCTCAGCGGGGCGAGCGACGCCGGCTTGACCACCACGGTGTTGCCGGCCACGAGCGCCGGTGCGATTTTCCAGGCGGGAATGGCGCTGGGAAAGTTCCAGGGAGTGATGAGAGCCGCCACGCCCAGCGGCTTGCGCAGGGTGTAGCAGAAAACGTTATCGCGCTCGGAAGGAATCTGGTAGTTGAACTGCCGTGCGCCCTCGCCGCCGAAATAACGCAGAATGTTGATGGCGCGCTTCACTTCGCCTTTGGCTTCGGGCAAAGTCTTGCCCTCTTCGCGCGTCATTTCCTCGCCGAGCTTGGCGAGCCGGCTTTCCAACAACTCTGCGGCCTTGAAGAGATATTCACCGCGCCGGGGGGCGACTGTCGTACTCCAGGAAGGAAGCGCCTTCGCCGCAGCGTCGCACGCCGCCTGGACATCTTCCGCGCCTGAAGCCTGAAAGTTCCCGACGATTTCGGCAGTGTTGGCGGGGTTGATGTTGGGGAACGTTTTTCGTGACTGGCATTCCACCCACTGACCACCGACGTAATTCCGAAATAGTTCCGACATATACGCTCCTCACCCGAGGGTGCGACGCCACCACTAAGATTTGATGCCTTTATGGCTCTGAAAATTTCAATCGGTCTTAAATCTCAGTAGCCGCCGCATTTCCTCCTCCGCTTGATTCATGGGGTGCGTGTCCGCCTGGGCGCGCAGCTTCTTGAAATTTGGGTAACCCGCAGCCTGTTCGCCGAGCCATTCAGTATTAAATCGGCCATCGCGAATGGCCGCCAGAGCTTTATCCATAAATTCATCCAGGGCTTTGGCGAAGGGCAGAGAGTTCGCGCGCGACAAAGTTCCGTACTGGCTGGTCTGGGAGTGGTAGCGGGTTTGTTTAAAGAATCCCACGCGCGCCATTTCGCGAAAAATTTCCGCCCCTTCACCCGACCCCCACATTTCGAGCGCCACCATCTCCGGCGGGAATCCCTTGGCGGCGAGGAGTTCGAACGCCGCGGTCCAGGTGCGGAACAGGAGCGGCCACACGGCCTGCTCCTGAAACAGGTCGAGTTCGGTTTCTTCCGCGAAGTTGGTCTTGAAGGCGCCGCTGCGCGTGGCCCCGATGCCCCGCGCCCAGGCCAGCGCGGTTTCCAGGGCGTGGCCGGAGGCGTCCTGCGCGACGGCGACGAAGGCAGGAGACCCGCGGCCCGCCACAAACGATTCGCGCACTTCCGCTCCAATCATGCGCGGCGCCACCATGATCACATCTACGTCCTTGGGCGGCTTGATCAGGCCAAAATGAATGTTGTAGCCATGGGCGAAGTCGAGTGTCTGCCCGGCGTGCAGCCGGCTCTTCACAACATCGTTGTAAACGTCGCGCTGCACCTCATCGGGAATGAGCAGCGCAATCACGTCCGCGCGCTCGGCCACTTCGGCGAGAGAGCGCACGGTGAAACCATCCTTCTCCGCCTGACTTCCGGATTCGTCGCGCAGTGTGCCGACGATCACCTCCAGGCCGGAATCGCGCAGATTCAGCGCCTGCGCGCGCCCTTGATTTCCATAACCGATGAATCCGAGAGTTTTGTTGCGAAGAATTTCCAGGCTGGCGTCGGGATCGTAGTAGGCTTCCATGGTTTTTCCGTTGCCTTTCGTTGATTGAGGTCGCGCACGAGAGAATCCATTATCGGCGGGTTGACGGTAGGCGTCAATCAAACCGCACAAAACTAACGCCTTGAGCACACCTACCGAGTAGACCCACACCTCACGCGTGCAACGAAAAAGTCCTTAGATGATCTGAAACGATAAGGCTTGATATATTCTACTCATTGTGGCAGCCTCAATGGCAGATACTACCAATTGTATTTTTGCTTGACGGCTAGGTTTATAATGTAGGTGGGTCTGAACCTTGGCATGTCCAAGTAGTAGGACTCACCCGGGGCCGAAAGGCCCCTTTTTTATAGTCTAACGATTCCATGCGGATCAGACGCCGAAGCGTGAGTGCAGAAAATCGGCTGCAATTTTAGAAAATAGTTCTTGGCGGAATTCTTTCGGATGTAAGAATTCGGCACAAAGTGCTGAAATATCAAAAAAGCAGCCAAATCTGCAGCTTGGACAAAGTAAGAATGTCTGGAGTCGCGGAAACTCGGATCCTCGACAATGTAGTTAAGCGTCAAATTCCGGTATCCAGAGCCAAATTGAGGCTGGTTTGGTATCGGGTTAAACAACCTCAATCTTTCTAACAAGGGAAAACAGTTTCTTGTCTTGGGTGTGGTCACAGATAATCATTCCCCTATCATCGGGATTTGCAGGACCACGGAAATTCCTGTAGCTCATTGTGTTCTCGAATCGCTGAATCAAAGCCTTCCAAGCGTTTTCGAACACATCATAGCCCGGATTCTTTCCCTGCTTATCAACCACGACGTTTATGATGTTGAGGTCTGAAATCTTGGCCAATGTCTCAGCGAAGAGCTTGATCATTTCCAACCGGTGATGTCTTTTTATTCTCACCAGCTCCTTTGGATTGTTCACCAATTTTGCAGCATGAAATTCCTCGCGCAGCTTCAAGCCGAAGGAATTTCTCATAGCCTTTCGAAAGGTTATGAGGTTGTCGAGGGTGTCGCGCCACCTCAGCTCGTGAAGTACTATTCCCGTAAGCACGAAATACCGGGTTGGAGATCGAACAAGTCCTGAGTCTCCGCTTTCGTCTACGTACATCAGGTACATAGCAAGAAACTATCATAGACCTGCACTTTTCAATCCGAATTGTCGCTCGCGCCTCACAAAGAATTTCAAACTGAGAAACTACCGCTCAAAACGGTCACCGTGGCACCACCGGAAGAATCAACGCGGAAGGATGTTCACCGTTGTGGTAAACGTTGTTGATCGCCTTCACCATGCGCGTCGAACGGCCCTGGTCCTCGCCTGTATTCAGGTTCCTGTCGTAATGTGGAAAATTGCTGCTGGAGACCTCCAGGCGCAACTTATGCCCTTTCAGGAAAACGTCGGAGGTGGCAACCAGGTCGATGGTGAATTTGTAGATCTCGCCGGGGTTCATAAGCTCCGATTTTTCCTGGGAGCGGCGATACCGGGCGCGAAGGATCCCATCGGTCAGGTTTTGCGCGTAACCGTTTGGCCACACGTCCACGAGCTTTCCGGTGAAGTCCGTGTCGACCGCCGACGAGCTGGCGTAGAGCTCCAGCGTGATGGGACCAGTGACCTCCGTATCCTCATTAAACTCCGGCGTGGAGTACACCAGCACATCGCGGCGCGCTTCCACGCCCCGCTGGTCAAACGCGCCGGAGGGTTCGTGGCTGTTGTCGCAGCACAAGCCGCCGCCGCGCGTGGGAGCGGGGTCCGCCGGGTCGTAGGTGTACTTGTCGGCAGGTTCTGAGGCCGGAGTCGTAGTGCTCAGCGCGCCGTCACCGCTCAGTGTGTTGGCGTTGCCCTCCGAGTGCAGGTAATACCGCGTGCTCCGGGCGCGCACCAGCGGCCAATCATCCTCCTCGCGCCAGATGTTGCGCCCCATCACAAATATTCTTACCGGCTTTTCCTTTTCGATTCCGTTGTCGATCCCCTTCAGGACGTAATCGAACCATCGCAGCCGGAGCGCTTCGATATCGTAGGGATTGTCGCCGCTGCGCGCGTTGGGGCCGAAATCCACGTCGCCGGTTTTGCCCGTAAAGGGTCCGTGGAACCAGGGTCCCACGATCAGGCGCTGGCCGCGCCGCGCCGCCTCGCTGCCTCCATGCGCTTTGATGTGCATGTAGTTTCGCAGCGTTCCACCCAGGAACAGGTCGTACCAGCCGCCTTGGTGATAGGCGGGAACCATGATGCTTGCGTCGTGCTCATCTATGGAGAGAGCTTTCCAATAATCGTCGTAATCGGGATGCGCGAGCCAGTCGGAATAGTATTTGGCCAGGCCCTCCGCGGTGCCAACGCTGAGGAGTGGATAGCTGGAAAGTGGCAGATCCATGTCCCAGCGCGAGGCTTTGGATTCACCGCCCATCCGCCGGTCAAAAGTGTTTAAGGCAAGGCCGGTCGTCCAAGACTGGTCGAACCAGAGCGCAAACGCTCCACCTTGATACACCCATCCGTCGTGATAATTGGAGGCGGTGATCTGGGGAAAAATCGCGGCCAGGTGCGGCGGCGAGGTAATGGCAGCAAGCAATTGCGTGGCTCCCACGTAGGACGCGCTGTACATCGCCACCTTTCCGTTGGAGAAGGGCAGAGCAGCGGCCCATTCCACCGTGTCGTATCCATCCTGCGATTCGTACTTGAATGTGTACCATTCTCCTTCTGAACTGAAGCGCCCGCGCACGTCCTGCGCCACCACTACGTATCCGCGGGCCGCTGCCATGGGGCCAAAGTCGATTTCGCTGCGCCGGTCGTAGGGCGTGCGCGTGAGGAGTACGGGGAATTTGCCTTCCGCTTTGGGCCGGTAGATATCCGCGCGCAGCATTACTCCGTCGCGCATTTTCACCGGCACGCCGCGTTCCACCACAACTTCGTAGCGCTGTTCGGCCCGCGCCGTGCCACCAGCCCAACAAAGGCTGACGAGGACCGCGCAAAGCATCCGTCGGTTCATGTGTTCCTCGCAGGAGACGAAAGACCCAAATTCACCTTCATAAGCCTGTGCATTATCCGCGACCACGCGGCGCAAGAGCAACAAATACTTGCTTGAGTCAGGCGGCCAGAAGCGTTTGTCTTGGCGGGGCTCGAACCGCGTGGCGAGGACGTTCCTAACCGGCCTGGAAATTTTCGGCTGGGTGGATCCTAATTGGCTTCCGCATTGCCCTCAGAAACGCGGACAAGCTCAATGATGGTTTTGTCTCCGTCGTACTTCAGCGTGACAATCTTATCCTGCTTGTCATGTTTCAATTCGAAGACGGTCTTTCCATTTTCGTCGCGGTCACGATATTTGGTCACCTGATCTCCCAGGCGGGCGTGATAGAAATCGCGGATTTTGTCAATGGAATCGGGGGTCTCAAATTTTCCTGCTAGAACCTGAACCTTTGCTTCGTCCGCAATGTCGATATTCACCGTGGCCGAGCCTTTGTCCACCATGCGCGTGGCTCCGGGGTAGATGGGCAAGCCCAAGTTGGCTTCGTTGACGCCCTTGTTGACCTCGAGCGAGCCCACAGGCGTGCTGATGGAGACTTCCTTTTTCCCTAGGCCCTGCTCATTCACGTGAATATGGACGGCGCTTGATAACAAGCCGAGTCCTCCCCAAATTGCCACTCCCACTACTACAACCAAAAGCGCCAACAGCAGAAAGGCGATGGCGATATAGTTGCTGTTGCTTCTCGGCGGGGGTGGAGGCGAAGGGGGACGAGGTGGCATTGGACCTATGGCCATGGCAGAGGTCTCCTTCTTGCTTATACCTACGATAAGGTCCGGCGTAAAGTTCCCGGATAATGCGTGAATTCTCCGGGCTAAAAGCTAGTGCCTGGACTAAAGGCACGGAAATGGTGGGAAACAAAGGTGCGTACGGGCATGTATATGAAAACAAAGTATGCTCTTATGGCAGCTTGTTTGACCTCGCTGTTAGGAACTACGCCCAGGCCAGTTTCTCAGCGCCCCCCATAGCCATCTCTATTAGAGGGATTACCCAAGAAATTGTTGAAAATAAAGGGCAGGCGTAACAATCAATTTGCACATCCGCAGCGAGACTGCTATTGATGGCGCTGAGGAATGCCGATAGCGAATAGTGCCTAAGAATTCTCTTTGGTAGGGCCATGAATCCTTGAGGTGTCTTAATAGTTTTCCAGACGCTGCGCTTGTCGGTTATGATATCCGGCGCCAAACAATCAAATTGGAAGCGGATTCCAACCTTTCGGGCGGTACTCATAGCGGTCGGGTTGCGGCAGGATTGCAAGAGGAGCGGCAATGGCAGATTACGATTATGACATGTTGGTGATCGGATCGGGGCCGGCGGGACAGCGGGCAGCGATCCAATCCGCGAAACTGGACAAGCGCACTGCCCTCATCGAGCGCAAGGCCGTCATCGGCGGCGTTTGCACCAATACCGGAACCATTCCCAGCAAAACACTGCGCGAGGCGGTGATTTATCTTTCCGGGTACCGTCTGCGCGGCATTTACGGGGAGTCCTACACCGTCAAGCAAAACATCACCATTGAGGACCTGCTTTTCCGCACCGATCACGTCATCCGCCACGAAATCGACGTTACCCGCCACCAACTGCAACGCAACGGCGTGGAGGTGATCAATGCCGAGGCGGACTTTGTGGAACCGCACACGCTGCGACTGACCATGGTGGGGCACTCCGGGGAGCGCGTGGTGACGGCCGAGAACATTCTGGTTGCCGTGGGCACGGAGGCCACGCGCGACCCTAAAATCCCCTTCGACGGTCAGAACATCTTTACCAGCGACGATATCCTGGGGTTGAAGAAGTTGCCGCGAACCATGGCGGTGGTCGGCGCGGGTGTGATCGGCTGCGAATATGCCAGCATTTTCTCCGCACTGGGGATTCGCGTGACCCTCATTGACCGCTCGAAACGGCTCCTTTCCTTTGTCGATGCGGAGGTCGTGGAGGCGCTCGATTACCACCTGCGTCAGAATCGCATGACTCTGCGATTCTCCGAGGCGGTCAGCGGCATCGAGCTGGTGCAGAACGGCGGCGACCCCCGGGTAAAAATCCATTTGGCGAGCGGGAAGGAAATTGTGGCTGAAAAGGCCCTGTACAGCATCGGCCGCACGGGCGCTACGGGCAGGTTGAATCTGGATGCGGCGGGCCTTAAATCCGATGAGCGCGGCCGCCTGAAGGTGAATGAGCACTACCAGACCGACGTCCCCCACATCTACGCGGCCGGCGATGTGATTGGATTCCCGAGTCTGGCCTCGACCTCACTTGAACAAGGGAGACTGGCGGCTTGCCACGCGTTTGGCGTCGAAGCCCGGAGCACTCCGGCGCTTTTCCCCTACGGAATTTACACCATCCCGGAAATTTCCTACGTCGGCAAGAACGAGGAGGAGTTGACTCAGGCCAACGTTCCATATGAAATCGGCAAAGCCAGTTATCGCGAAATTGCCCGAGGCCAAATCATCGGCGACAGCATCGGTATGCTGAAAATCATCTTCCACCGTGAGACGAGGGAGTTGCTGGGCGTGCATATCATCGG
>JASHTZ010000470.1 GCA_030040295.1 Terriglobia bacterium
AGTTCGTCGAGCAATTCGCGGGCGACTCCACCGACCACCATCACGGATGTGTCGCGGCAATTTTTGGCAGCGTCAAGTGAAGGGATCATCGCCAGGGCGGGCGTGCCGCCGCAGAATCCGTAACGTTCCAGAAGCAAAGTTGAGGCACCGGTCTTGGCGGCGCCGCAGGCCGCGGCAATCCCTGCCGCTCCTCCGCCACAGACAATTACGTCGTAAGACTTGCCGTCCAGTTTGCTGGTTTTCATGTCATCTCCCAACGTCCGCATGCACGTGTGGTCGCACAGCCATAGGTTCGGCGACGATGTGCCAGCCGGTCGTCAAGCCCTTTCCTCCCTGTCGACTGGCCGTTTTCTGTCGAGATGTCCAAGATCTCAGAGCTGACCGTCTGGAAAGCATCGTTGATGAGAGTTAGAAGGCGTCGTTATGGCCTCACATCCGCATGTCAAGGTCATCAGGGGAGGCTTGACTTGCCTCCCCCCATTTTCTCCCCCTAAAAGATGAGCTTCAGGGAAAGCTGCCCAACCCGGTTTCCAGTCTTGGAACCCACCACGCCGAATGTCGATGTGTTCACCGTGGTTCCGGGGCTGGACCAGAGCGGATGATTGAAGAAGTCATCAAACTCCGCGCGGAACTCCAGATTCATATTTTCCCGGACGGGAGTGCGCTTGCCGAGCGACATATTCCAACTATTCACCCCTTGACCACGAAGGTCGGACGAGGTTGGCCCCTCTGTCCCGAAGGTAAACGCCGGCGGGAGAGAGAAAACGGAAGTGTTAAACCACTTGTTGGGCGTCCGCTCGGAGCTCGGCAAGCGAGCGGATTGTCCGTCATTGTCGGGGCGCGAGCCCGCGCCGAATCCTACAACGTTTGAGGAGTTGGTGATGACCAGCGGAAAACCATCCTGAAGCACCAGAATCCCATTAGCCTGCCACCCCGTGACCACGCGATTCAGACTGGAGGGCAAGCTGTTCAGGTACTTGTAACCCTTCCCCAGGGGCAGTTCCCACAGCCAGTCGAGCGTAAGCCGCCGCGGAATATTGTAGGGGTTCAAGGTCCGTTCCGCCCCCAGGTCGTACTCATTCTGAACAGGATCGCCCGTGTTGTAATAAAGGCTCGCGGCATCGCCGATCTCCTTTGACCATACGAAAGAGGAAAGAATTCCTACGCCATTCTTAAAGCGCCGCTCCGCCTTGATCTGAAGGGAATTGTACTCAAAGTAGCCGACATTCTCCTCCTGATCGGTAATCCCGGAGAACTGCGGGTAAGGCTCGAGCAACTGCCCCTGGCTGAGCGTGGAGTCGGCATACGTTCCAATATTGACCATTCCCAGGAACGGATTGGCCACCTGTGTGTCGAGTGCGTTCCCAAGAGCGTAATCGGCGGTGGGCAACTGGTCAAGGGGCGCCTGCAAGGCCACGTGAACACCATGGGTGCCCACATAACCCACGTCCAGCAACCAGGATCCGACTTGCTTCTGGAGCCCGGCGTTGTATTGCTGGATATAAGTGATCGGCTGGTTTTTCAACTGATCGGAAATGCTCGTGCCCAGCAGCGCGGAGGCCCCGGCCG
The DNA here is from genome assembly GCA_030040295.1 of Terriglobia bacterium. Taxonomy (GTDB): domain Bacteria; phylum Acidobacteriota; class Terriglobia; order UBA7540; family UBA7540; genus Bog-366. Next base: position 1,570 of record JASHTZ010000470.1, read on the forward strand.
AGTTCCCGGGAGCCGTCAGGAAACCGTTCGGAAAGGGATTGCTGAGTGATCCGGAAGGTGTGATACCGGCATTGGTCGTGCTCACGTAATCCGTCGTGGCCAGCCACGGCGCGTCGCCAAATGGCGAAGAGCCATAGCCGTTAATATCCAAGCTCGGTTGGTAGAGAATTCCGTAGGCCGCGCGCAGAACAACCGAGCCCTTCGTCCTGTAGGCGAGACCCAGGCGCGGGCCCGGCCTCCACAAAACCAGGTTCTGCCGGTAGCGGCCGTTGCCGTTTACACCGGGGAATGCCAGCCCGCCCAGCGCGGAGGACACGTAGTTGGTGGCAATGGACGTCGCGGTGGGATCGAACCACGACATGCGATTGAACCGCTCGGTGTAAGGCGTTTCCACGTCATAACGAAATCCCACGTTCACAGTCAGCCGGTTCGTCACCCTCCAATCATCCTGAATGTAACCGGCCACATAGTAAAACTGGAGAGAGTCCGCGTTGGGTTTGATGATGTCGCCGCTGGTGGGAAGGCCCAGGAGAAAAGACGCAAGGCCGTAGCCGGAATTGGCCGTCGCGGTAAAGGGGTTCTGCTGCGTCCAGGTGGTGTCGAAACTGAAGGCCGTAGAGTTGTCCGTCACCTGAACCTCGTCGTAGCGGAATTGGCGAAAGTCCGCGCCCATTTTCAGCGTATGCCGGCCAAAGATTTTGGTCAGACTGTCTTCGGTCGCAATCGTCGTGTCGCCGCGGCGAATGAGGTCGCCATTCGAGTAAGTCCCCAGCCCCACGTAGTCTTGTACCGTCATGGCGGGGAACTGATCCCACCATTCATAGTTGGCGAGCGACTGGGGAAGTCCCAGACTGGTGAGGTTGAAACCCGTCGATTGCGGAATGCGGGTGAGCAGCTGGCGGTTGACGGCAAGGCGAAGGTCCAGGAGCAAGGTGGGGGAAAGGGTCTCGGTGTAACCGGCCACAAAATTCTTCGGCCACACGTAAAGATTGGAGCCGCCGCCGCGGGGCGAGTAGTCGCCCGCCGGATTGGTGTGTACTAGGCATGAGTCGCACGCTGGGCTCGCTCCAAAGACGTTCGCAGCGCCTCCACCTTGCAAGCTCTGCGCATAACGGGCAAATATCCGCGTATTAGCGCTCAGGTTATGGTCGATTTTGAGGGCCCACTCGTTTTGCCGGTCGTATCCAGCCGGGTTCACCAGATAGTTGTTCGCATTGGTATACGTGTTGGAAGGAGTATAGTTTGGGGACGCATAATATTTGATCAGATTCATCGCCACGGTATTGAGGCGATTGGTCGGAATGATGTTTCCCGAGAAGGGCTGACGCGCGTATTGAGTTGTGGAACCCGCGACCAGGGCCGCCGTCGTCGGGTCGTAGATAATGGTTTCGGCCCCGCTGGAATTATAGGTCTGCGAGAAATTGCCTTCCGCCTGCATCGCCGTCGGAACCGTAGTCAGAATTTGCGCGGGTAATACGTCTCGGTAGCCCTCGAAGTTAAAGAAAAAGAAGGTTCGGTCGCGCCCGTCGTAGATTTTGGGGAGTTCGATCGGGCCGCCGAGCGTCCCACCGAAAGTTTGGACGTTCGAAAACGTAGTCTTCAGGCCCGCCGTGTTGTTCGCCCAGGTGTTGGCATTCAGGATGCTGTTTTTGGCGTAGTCGTAGAGTTCGCCGTGGGGCGTATTGGATCCTGACTTGTAAACGGCGTTAAGCACCGCCCCGCCCGTTCGCCCAAACTCCGCGGGCAAGCCGCTGGTCTGAATCTTGAATTCCTGGAGCGCGTCCAGGGTGGGAATGATGGAAAGTCCATTCATGTTGGCCATAATGGCAGTAGCGCCGTCGAGCATGAACTCATTGGTGTTCGATATGCCTCCGCTCGCCACCCAGTTGCCAAATCCGACGGAGCCTGAGTCGGCCGGCGCGGCGGTGGCGGCAACGGCCACCACGCTTGGCAAGGCATTGGCAACCTGCATCAAATTGCGATTTGACGACGGCAAGTCGGCCAGTTGCTTGTTGACAACGTCCTGCCCCGTCGAGGATGAGGTGGTCTCCAGGAGAGGCGATTGGCTGCTCACCGTGACGGTTTGACGAACGCTCCCCGTTTGTAGAGTGCAGTCAATTTCCAACTTCATCGCGACATCGAGCTTTATATCCGTGCGCACAAACTTCTCGAAGCCGGCCTTTTCTGCTTCCAGGCGATAATTTCCGGGAGGAAGAAAGAGAATCTCGAAATAACCCAAGCCACTGCTGACGGTGGTTCGCACCACGCTCGTACTGATTTCCACCGCCCGAACCGTTGCTCCCGGCACCGCCGCACCACTGCTGTCCTGCACGCTGCCGAGGATGACTCCAGTCGGGGTTTGTGCCATTAAGGGGAGGGTGATC
>JASHTZ010000471.1 GCA_030040295.1 Terriglobia bacterium
TAATCTAGGCTTCAGGCATGGATATTTACGAAGAAATCGTGCGGTTGCGAAAGGCGGGACGCAAGGGCGCGCTGGCCACCATCGTCGAGGTGCAGGGCTCGATCCCCAGTCACGAGAGCTCCAAGATTTTGATTCGCGATGACGGCTCGATTGCGGGCACGGTGGGCGGCGGGTGTGTCGAGGCCGAGGTATGGTCCGTGGCGCAGGAAGTGATACGCGAGGAGAAGCCGTGGCGACTGCACTTCAACCTGAACGCCAATCCGGAGTACGACAACGGCCTGATTTGCGGCGGTTCACTCGATATTTTCGTGGAGCCGATTCTGGCTACACCTACTGTCTTCATTCTGGGTGGCGGGCACGTGGGTTTGCACGTCGCCAAAGTCGCCAAAATTGCGGGTTTTGAGGTGGTGGTGGCCGACGACCGCGAAGCCTTCGCCAACCGCGAGCGTTTTCCGGAGGCCTCCGAGACCTTCGCGGGACCGTGGGACGAAATCTTCCCGAAACTCGAAATCAACGAGCACTCCTACCTGGTGCTGGTGACGCGTGGGCACAAAGGCGACCTGGATTGCCTGCGCTGGGCGGTGGGGACATCGCCGCGCTACCTGGGAATGATCGGCAGCCGGCGCAAGTTCATTGAGATCTGCAAGGTGCTGGAGCGCGAAGGCGTAGCCCCCGAGCAGATTGAGCGCGTACACTCACCGATCGGACTCGATATCGGCGCGCTGACGCCGGAGGAAATCGCCGTGGCCGTCGTGGCCGAGATGATTTCGGTGCGCCGCAACGCCGCTCCCGGCGTGCCTTCACTCGCCTGCAAGCCGAAAGCCCAGCACACCACATGATCGCCGGCCTGATTCTCGCCGCGGGTGAGTCCAGGCGCATGGGCAGTGACAAGGCTCTGCTCGTCTACCGCGGCCGGACCTTCCTTGAAACCCTGATTGCCAACCTGCACGACGCCGGAATCGAAAGTGTGATCGTGGTGTTGGGCCATCACGGCGAAGCCATTCGCACCGCGGTGGACCTCGCCCGTGTTCGGGTGGTGGAGAACCACGATTACCGGCAGGGGCAGACCTCATCACTGCAAGCCGGCCTGGCCGCGCTGGCAGGCGAATCGCCCGAGGCCGTTATCCTTTGTCTCGTCGATCACCCCGTCATCACTTCGGAAGTCTTCCGCACACTGACCGAGCATTTTGAGCGCGCCCGCCCCCCGGTTTTGATCCCCACGCATGAAGGCGAACACGGCCACCCCATCGTGATCAGCCAGGCGCTGTTTCCAGAACTGCTCGCGCTTCCCCTCGACGCCGCCGCCAATACGGTCATCCGCAAATATCGCGCCGCAACCGTGTTCGTGGAAATCGCCGACTCGGGAATCTTGATAGACGTGGACGACCCGGAAGCGTATACGCGGCTGGTGGAGGAGAATAAGATTGTGGAGTAGGGAGCGGCGCTACGGCACAAAGGCTGACTCAGGCGGAGGCCGAAAGCCTATCGTTTTTACTCCGGTCGTATTCCCACACTGCTAAATCGGTTTCTTGTGCGGACCACCCCAGTTCCTGGGCGAGCTTCCTGATTTCGCCCAAATAGCGAAGGTAGGCGGGAATATCAAATCCCCTTCGCACTTCACCAAAAATTGCCCTCCATCCACGAAAATCGACGACACAATACTTCTGCGGGTCGGTCAGAGCAAGTATCGCCGAGGCGACGGGCACACCCACTCCATAAAGAGAGGTCAGAGCACTTAGACGAAGCCGCGCTTCCAGTTCCCAATCACTCTCAAAGATTGACAACGCTGCCTGCGTAACGGTTTGGAATGCTTCGTCAGTGTTTCTCCTCAGATGACCTTTTACTCGTTTGTATTGGTTACGGAGCTTCCATCTGAAGATCGGGTCAAGATCGTTCCAGGTAAGAAAAAGCGGCTGACGGGACTCGCGAAGACCCTGAATCCCCCTTTTTAGCTGTTCAGTCTCAGCATAATCCACCCCAGCGGCCCTTAGATTTCGGATTCGATTCACCTGGAACATAAGTTGGACCTCCTATCCGCTGATTCTTCGTCCGAGATATATTAACATTTACCCATAAACTATTAGCTGCTGCCTTAAAATTCCTGCCTTCTGCCTTGCGCCCGCTACCCCCTTCGAAAGCTGCCCGCCGGAGTGCGTCTTTTTGCCGCCCGGCTTCGTATTGCCATTAGAATGGAAAACAGCCTTTGTCTTTTCGTGGACTCGATGGAACAGCGGACACGCGAAATCGCGCGGGGGCTGCGGCAGCGCGATCCTGAACTATGCACCGATACCCATTATGGCCAGCTATGCAAATAACGGACCCAACGGATCAGTTCGCAGGCAGGGACATCCAAATTCTTGCGAAATGATGCTCTAGGGCGTCAAGGAAATGCGCAGAGGTGTGACTGATTCCTGGCGGATCCATACGATCAGGTCCTTGCCGTCGAACTCTTGAACATACCCGCGGCGAAAGTCTTTTCCCCAGCTTACCGGTTTCCCGTTGATCTTCATGTGTGCCTCGCTCTCTCCCCACTTTTTGATCAGAATGGCAGGGTTGACGAGCGGGGAGGCATCGCTGGCCTCGAAGGTCATCTCCAGCGCCGCTGGCTTTGCAGGATTCCTGGGTGCGACCACGAAATCGCGATGCACAGGATCGTACCCTTCGCTCTCAAACGCATCGCCCTCAACCAGAATCTGCGGTGGGGATAGCCATGATTTAGCCAGCGGGACGAGTTCGGCTGCGGACTTCATCGTAAGCCCGTCCATCAGGATCTTTGTAACCGAATTGTCTGTGGTGTTGTAGGCATCCCAGAAAATATGCGAAAGCGAGGAGTGCGACGCCCGGTCCGGCGCCACGCAAATTCTGCCGCTGGAGGCAATCTGTGAAACCGGCCAATGGTTCCAGCAGCCGAACGAATAGTAGGATTTTGGATAGCTGAAGATTTTGAAGGTAGTATGGGTCGGCGAAACGATCTCAAAAGGCTTCCAGTTCGATTTTAGATTTACCCACTGGATATTTGCATTTTCAGGTTTGTCGATGGGCGGAGGCAGGTGAAGGTCCCCGTAAACACCCGGCGCCTTCGCTCCCCACGTATAAGTGGCCGTTTCCCCTTTCATGTTGCCGATCGTCAAGGCATCCAAATTGATGTCATCATCCGGCCGGTGGCCGGGCGGGTTAATGACGATGGTTTCCTGCCACTCGTACGTGACCGAAGGGTCCGTAGGATGCAGGACTTGTTCCCGGATCGCCACTCCGTCGGGATAAATCGTCCAGTACTCGTCCGCCCAGTCGAACCAGCCTGTCAAGGGGTCCGTTTGCGAGCCCAGATAGTGCTCAACCTCCGAAAGCGCATACCGCCAGTGGACAATCGCCCTCGCCTCGCTGCTTTCCAGGACGCTCACGTGCGAATATCGAACTTGCTTGTCCGACATGGGCTCACAATCGCCGCCGTCCGGGCATCCTTTCGCCGGGGCTTCCAGAAACTCGTCAGTGAACCACGTGCCATTTTCAGTAACCCAGGAAGGGATGTAGCTGGTTCCCTGCCAGAAAACCAGCCGGATGGGTGAATCGTCGAAACGCACCACCACGTCGGAGTCCGGTCCGACTCGGCGCGGGCTGTCCCACGCATCTTCATATTTGAGCGTGCAGTAGTAGGCGCCGAAGGGACCAAGGCCGGGAGGACCCGAGGGGAGAACTGGCCAAGGCAGAACTTCGCCTGTTGGCGCGTGCGCCGAAGCGTACACATTCTGGATCTCGCTTGCGCTCAGGCTTCGATCGTAGAGGGCCACCTCGTCCAAAATTCCATCGACTGAGTACCAAACGGGGTACCAGGGTGAGGCCGTGATCGAAGGGAACGGAGGCAACGGGGCTCGAACGCGGCCGATGACCAAATCCATCATGTCAGCCGGAAGCAGCGGGCCCCGCGCGGCTAACCGGCCGACCTCATTCCCATCGATGTAGATTGCCAGGCCTTGTTCCTCGTCATAGACGCCGGCGACGTGGGCCCACTTCTTCAGGGGAATCTGCGCGGTTGAGGTGAGCGAGTACCAAATTCCGTTAACGTCAGCCTGAAGACCCAAATGCCCCAGAGCATCCACACCTAAGAAGTAACCCGCCTGCTGATCTTTCTCCTGATCAACAATCGGAACCCAATTCCAGGGGTAGACATTTAGCGCGATCCAGGCCGTTATCGAGAATGAATGGTGTAACTTCGGACTCTTTTCCGCTTTCCGAACAAGGCTCGTGGTGTATCCATCAAAACGGAGGGCTTGTCCCGAGACTCCCGGCACATATTTGTAGAAGCCCTCAATTTTGTCCTCGACGCCGCTCACCGTATCTTGAATTGATGCCCCGGACGAATTGTCGAACGACCACCGCGCCACTGGACCCGACTGCTGCGCGACGAGTTGGCAAGGAGAAAAAAGGATTAGGAGAGAAACCAGAGCCACCGTCGCTCTGGCTACTCGACCCGTAAAATTATCTTTCATTGTGCTTCTCGCAATTGCGAAGAAGTGCGGGAGGTACCCATGAACATCCATGGCGGGTATAGCCTGCTTCGCTCAGCCCTGTCAAGTTGTTTCGAAGCAGTTTCGAAAGAGTTTCAAAACCATGTTCGAGAATGCAATGGATTTCGTTGCTCCCTTTCTTTTCCCCCTTTTGTAACTTGGAATTCTCCCTGAACATCAAAAGAAATGCCAAGGTATCAGCGGTTTGGGCAGTGCTTTGCGGATCTTCAGGTTTGGGGTAGGTTCGCAAGGACGCAACAGGTCAGTTGAGAATTGAGAATTAGATAGCTCGCTTTATGGATTCAGTAACTTACCCGAGTTCTTCGATTGTGTGTGGCACCCACTGTGGCCCCTTTTTGCAACGGCCTTGAAGTTTACGCAGTCGAAGACCTTTCGAAAACTGCTGCGCACCCGAAGCACCACTGCCACTTATGGTCTGCCGAATTCTGGTTGGACCACGTGTGGTACACTCTCCGCAGAAGGGTCTCCTCAAGGCGTTTGATCTGCTTGTCCAAGGGAGAGTTTCCCTTCTCGCAGATCAACAGACCAGCATAGCCGCCTATCATGTCAGGGCCGGCGGGCTTCTTGATTTTGAACAAGTCGGCGGCCACATCAGCCACCGAACAGCTTTCGTCGAGAATCTTGAGTTCAATGACCGCCACTGGAAATCACTCTTCTTGCCAAACGGCGTCGGCCAGCTTTAGGAGTTGTCATTGCCCATGAATGGTGCTAGGTTTTAGGGCTATGGGGGCATGCACTCTACTCTTTCTGGCGCTCCATGTCGCCGCGCCGCCCGCCCAAATTTCATCAGGCGTAGTCCTGCGCGTAAGCGGGGCCGTAACCCAACCCTTAAACCTGACGCTTCAGGATTTGGCCGCCATGCCACGCACCAAGGTTACGGCGAGCGCGCATGGCACAACCGGGACGTTCGAAGGAGTGACCCTTACCGAAATTTTGCAGAAAGCTGGCGCTACGATGGGCGGGCAATTGCGCGGAAAGGCCATGGCGACCTATGTCCTGGTGACCGCCAAAGACGGTTATCGCGTCATTTTTGCGCTGCCTGAACTCGATCCCGATTTTTCCGACGCCTCGCAGCGCATCATCCTTGCGGACACGGTTGACGGCAAGCCCCTGCCGGACCCGCAAGGCCCACTGCGCATTGTGGTTCCACAGGAAAAGAAACCGGCGCGATGGATTCGCATGGTGGAAAGCATCGAGGTGGTGAAGGTTCCCTGAGCTGAGGACGGCTCAGGACAATTGATTTGGTTTGGCCCGTGCGCAAGCAGAGAGGGGTTAGGTGTTGCAAAGTGTCTGGGTGCTTCAACATACTCCCAGCGAGACCCTGGGAACCATCGAAGACGCGCTGCGAGGCCACGGAATCGGGTTTGAATACATCGAAACTCATGCGGGCAGGCCCGTACCGGCGGAAATGGCAGGCAAGGCGGGCCTGATCGTTATGGGTGGGCCGATGGGGGTGTATGAAGAAGCGCAATATCCCTTCCTGCGCGATGAAATGCACCTGATTGAATCTGCTCTTTCCGCGGGAACACCGGTATTGGGAGTCTGCCTGGGAAGCCAGTTGCTCGCCGCCGTGCTGGGCGCCGATGTAAGAAAGGGAAAACGGAAGGAGCTGGGATGGCACGCGGTTACACTCACGGAAAGTGCCGAGCGTGACCCGCTCTTCGCCGGCCTCGGCTCGGAAATTTGGCCTTTTCATTGGCACGGCGATGTATTCTCACTCCCCCGGAAGGCCGTCAGTTTGGGCTCGTCCGAATGGACGCCCTGCCAGGCGTTCCGTTTCGGGGAGAAGGCTCACGGAATTCTGTTTCACCTGGAAGTAACTCAGGAACAGATTTCCGGCATGCTCTCGGCCTTTGGTGAGGAGCTTCGCGAGGCGGGGGGCGACGCAGGGAAGATTACGGCGGAAATTTCGCTCCGCTTGCCGGCCCTGAAGGAAGTGGCTGGCGAGGTGTTCGGCCGCTGGGCATTGAAGCTCGCCTCTGTAAGTGCATAAGAGAGAATGGAACGGGATTCGGCAATATAAAATTATGGGTATTGGCATCAACTTACTATTCGATTGTTTTACCTAATTAGGAATCCGGCATTTTCCGGCATTTTCAAACCAAGACTTTAAGGAGGAATTTATGGCGACCACAAGTGCTGCCCTGGAGGCAAATGTCGCCGTCCGGGCGACGAAACTTTTGATCAACAACCAATGGGTGAACAGTGTTTCAGGCAAGACGTTTCCCACCGTCAATCCCGCGACCGGGGATGAAATCGTTCGCGTGGCGGAAGCCGATTCGGCGGACGTCGACAAGGCGGTGCACGCCGCGCGGGCGGCGTTCGAAAAAGGGCCGTGGCGCAAGATGGCAGCCGCCGAGCGCGGCCAATTGCTCCACCGGCTCGCCGACTTGATCGAGAAAAATGCCGATGAGCTGGCGCGCCTGGAATCGCTCGACAACGGCAAGCCCTATAATGTTGCCAAGGCAGCTGATCTGCCGCTGACCATCGCCTGCTACCGCTACTACGCCGGCTGGGCAGACAAAATTCAAGGTAAGACCATTCCCATTGCCGGAGACTATTTCTGCTACACCCGCCACGAACCCGTGGGGGTTGTGGGCCAGATCATTCCCTGGAACTTCCCGCTCCTGATGCAGGCCTGGAAGCTTGGCCCCGCGCTCGCCGCGGGCAATACCGTGGTGCTGAAGCCTGCTGAGCAGACTCCTCTCACCGCCCTGCGCGTGGGCGAATTGCTGTTGGAAGCGGGATTCCCGGCCGGAGTCGTGAACATTCTCCCCGGTTACGGACCGACGGCCGGCGGCGCGATTGCATGGCATCATGGGATTGATAAGGTGGCCTTCACAGGCTCAACCGAAGTGGGCCATCTGATTATGGAAGCTGCCGCAAAATCCAATCTCAAGCGGGTTACGCTGGAACTCGGCGGCAAGAGCCCCAACATCGTCTTCGCCGACGCGGATATGGACGCCGCCATCGAGGGCGCTCACTTCGCGCTGTTTTTCAACCAAGGCCAATGCTGCTGTGCCGGGTCGCGCCTGTTCGTGGAAGCGAAGGCATACGACGAATTCGTCGAGAAGAGCGTGGCACGCGCCAAGAAGCGCAAGGTAGGAGATCCGTTTGATGCCGCGAGCGAACAAGGACCGCAGGTGGACGACGTGCAATTCGAAAAAGTCATGAGCTACATCGAGGCAGGCAAGAAGGATGGAGCTTCCCTGCTGGCCGGCGGCAATCGCGTGGGCAACAAGGGGTTCTTCATTGAGCCCACGGTATTCGCCGATGTCAAAGACGGCATGAAGATCGCTCAGGAAGAAATCTTCGGGCCCGTGATGAGCATTCTGAAGTTCAAGGACATTGAGGAGGTTGTGGAACGCTCAAATCGAACCGATTACGGATTGGCGGCGGCCGTGTGGACGCGCGACATTGGCAAAGCTTATTCCATTGCCAACAGCGTGCGCGCCGGGACGGTGTGGGTGAACTGCTACGACGTGTTTGACGCCGCAGCACCGTTCGGCGGCTTCAAGCAATCGGGCATCGGACGCGAGCTCGGGGAGTACGGCCTCCAGCAATATACGGAGGTCAAGACCGTGACCGTGAAACTGCCCAACTAATGCGCTGAAATTTTGAATCTCGAATTTTGAATGTTCTGGAGTGACCTCGGGGCCAATCGCTGATCAGCGGCTGGCCCCGATTTATTTTGCCTTCGCGGCCACCAGCCGCGCCGTTTTCACTCCGGCTTAGTGGGAGCACCGGCGGCCAACCGCTGCCGCAGAGCGGCCAGTGCCTCGGGAGCCCGCTTGGACATCCAGTGCTCGTACTTCCCTGCCAGTTTCTCCAGGTTCTTCCACGCAACGGGATTTTTGTTTTTCTCTCGGAGCGCAGGCA